>NZ_KV788757.1:0-40742 GCF_001807385.1 Brachybacterium sp. HMSC06H03
CGACGCCGCGCACGCGCTCGGCGCCGCCGAGAAGGCCGCGATCGACGCCGCGAAGGGCACCGCCGAGCTCACCGCCCGCCGCGGCCGCGCCAGCTACGTCGGCGACAGCGCCAAGGGCGTCATGGACCCCGGTGCCTGCGCGATGGCGCTGGTCATCGGCGCGCTTCGCGCCGCGGTCGGGGCCGACGGGGGAGAGGTCCGCGTCGACTGGATCGGGTGAGAGCGACGGAGCGTCACTCGACACCGTGAGGTGACAAGGGGAGCTCTGCACAGCTCTGGGAGGTAGCCCTGGTCGGGCAGACCGTCGTTGTTGATGTTCGAGAACGCCTCCATGCCGATGGGGTCGAGTTCCCGGTCGACGCTGGATCGTGTGAACCTCTGTCCACCCCCGGCGCCGGCGCTTGACAGAGTCGGCGCCGGGCGGGGTACAGTCCAGCCATTGCTCCCCGCCGTCTTCGGATTGGCGGGGTTTTTTTATCCTGAGGAGTGCCGATGCTGTCACCCATGCCAGGTCCGAGGTTTCTTCGAGCCTCGGTGATCATCGACTACCAGAACGTGCACCTGACAGCTCGTGATGTCTTCGCCCCGGGGCAACCCGCCCATGTCGCCGTCATCGATCCGATGAGCTTCGCGCGCCGTGCTGTGAGTGAGAGGAACTCGAAGCAGCGGGAGGGATACCCGCACGCTCGGTGCTCGCGTGTCGTCGTGTATCGAGGGCTTCCTCATGCTGATTACGATCCGGCACAGAACGCGATCTGCATGGCGCAGGCGAAGGAGTGGCGTGCATCTGGCGCGTTCGTCGAGCTCAGGGACCTGAAGTATTCGTTCCAGCGTGGCGCGGACCACCGGCCGGTCCAGGACATCAACGGTAAGAAGATCCCGAACGGACCCGGCAAGGAGAAGGGGATCGATGTGCTCTGCGCCCTAGCTTGCGTGAGGGAGGCTCGACGACCCGACGTGGACCTAGTGATCCTCGCGTCGCGGGACACGGATCTGGTTCCCGCTCTCGACGAGGTCTTCGACATGTCGATCGCGGACCCTGGCAACTGCGCCAAGATCGAGACCGCGACGTGGTACCTGAAAGGCGGGAGAATGTTCGGCAGTCTGCGGCCGACTGGGTCGAGGAAGATCTGGAACACGAATCTGGACCAGTCCTGCTTCGAGGCATCCCTCGACCGTCGGGACTACCGCAGCGGCTGATCCTTGTTCGCCCGCCTTCGCGACCTGGTCGCATCTTGGGCCTGTGACCTTGTCGTCGAGCCGCGTCGTCCCGGACACCTCGCGCACCGCAGACTCGCCCGCTGGTAGGTTCGCTCTTCGTGTCCGACCTCGCCGCCCTGCTCCCCGATCTGAGCACCAGCTCCTGGCTGCTGGTGGTGCTCGGCGCGCTCATCGTCGGCTTCTCCAAGACCGCGCTGCCCGGCGCAGGCACCCTCGCTGCGGGTGCGTTCGCGCTGGCCATGCCCGCGAAGGAGTCGACCGCCGCGCTCCTGCTGCTGCTGATCCTCGGCGACATGACCGCGCTATGGGTCTACCGGCGGGAACCGGACTGGCGCACCCTCGTGCGCCTCCTGCCCAGCGCCATGGTCGGCGTGATCATCGGCGTGTTCTTCTTCGCCGCGGTCGACGACACCGCTGTGCGCGTCACCATCGGCGTGATCCTGCTGGCGCTGGTCACCCTCACCCTCGTCCGCCGCGTTCAGGCCGCCCGGCGCACCGCGGCGGAGCCGGAGGCGTCGGACCACTCTTCGGCCCCCGGGCCCGCGACCGGCGCCGAGTCCGAGGGCGGCAGCCGCAAGGGCGCCGCCGCGACCGCGCAGGGCGTCGGCTACGGCCTGCTCGGCGGCTTCACCACCATGGTCGCCAACGCCGCCGGGCCCGTCATGTCGCTGTACCTGCTGATGATGCGGATGCCGGTGCTGACCTTCCTGGGCACCTCGGCGTGGTTCTTCGCCGCGATCAACCTGTTCAAGCTGCCCTTCTCCGCGGGGCTCGGCCTGTTGACCGCCGAGACCCTCGCGATGGACGCGCTGCTCGTGCCGGTCGTGCTGCTGGCCGCCTTCGCGGGAGCGAAGGTCGCCCGTCGCATCTCCCAGTCGGTCTTCGACAAGCTCGTGCTGGGCCTGACGGTGCTCGCCGCGATCGGCCTGCTCATCCCCTGACCAGGGTCCGGTTGCTCGCGGAGGCCCCGGCCCTCACGGGATCTCGTCGGCCGTCAGGCCGGCGGTGAAGCCCCAGTCCCGCAGGTCCTCGTCGCTCGCCGCGAAGAGCACCTCCCGCACCTCGACCCGCCGCGGCTCCCCGCCGTGCTCCTCGAGCTCCGCCGTCCACACCGGTTCTTCCCGGTTGAAGTAGTGCGTCGCGGTGGTCTGGTCCAGCAGCAGCGCCGAGTCCGGGCCGCAGTGGAGCCAGGACTGCCGGCCCGCGCGGTGCTCGAGGTCGTCGCGCGGCACGGCTCCGCACTGCGTCCCGTCGGCCAGCACCACGACCAGCGGGTTCGGCATCTCCGAGGCGTGGGAGGTGAAGCCGACGAGCATCGAGGAGCGGATCCGGGCCGCAGAGCGGGTGAGCGGATCGCGCACGCACAGCGCCTCCCCGGCCTGCCCTCCCTCGACGGCGCGGCAGACCAGCAGTCGCTTGTCCGCGCTGCCGCAGCGGAAGAAGTCCTCGCCGACCGCCCAATCCGTCGCCCGCGGCAGGCTGCCCGCGCAGGCGTTCCCGGGAAGGTCGACGATCTCCCAGGTCGAATCCGGCCAGACCCCGGCCACCCGGGTGCGGGTCAGCGGCGGGGATTCCGCAGTGGGCCTCAGGCTCGCAGCGGGCTCCTCGTGTTGCCCGGCCGACGGGGTCGTCGGGGACGGGTCGGGGGCGAGCGGCACCTCCTGGGGCGCGTCCTGGCGGACGGCGATCGTCGCCGGGGCGGACGTGGACTCGGTCGCCTCCGGGGCCGCAGGCCCCGCGAGGCACCCTGCGAGCACGGCCCCCAGTAGCAGCGCACCGCTCAGCGCGAGGGCGCGCCCGGCGGCGGCAGGGTGTATGGGGGCGGCCGGGCGTCGGGACGCGGCCGGGCGCCGGGGCGCGGCGGGGGACGGCGAGGAGCGGCACGGGGTCATGGCGCATCGAGTCCGTTCGGAGGGGTCCTCTCCCTCGGGGAAAGGCGATCCGCTGCCGCCCCCGGGGATCATGACCAGGATAGATCGCGCCCGCCGCAGGACACAGGGGCCTACCGCTCGGATACCGGCCCGGTCGCCCCGGGCCCGGTCCCCGACGGCCCTGTCCCTGTCGGCGCGGTCGCTCCCGGCCCGGTCGACCCCGGCCCGGCCGACGCCGCCCAGCGGCCGAGCCGTCGGATCTCCTCCAGCAGCTCGGGAGGGTCGATGACCTCGACCGGCGCGCCGACCCGAGCCAGGTGCAGCGCCACCCAGGTCAGGTCGTCGGCGCCGGTGCGGAGCACGCAGGCGTCCTCCCCGTCGGCCTCGAGCGTGCCGGAGCGTGCCGGGATGTGGGGTGCGATCTCGTCGCACGGGGCCAGGATCCGCACGGTGCAGGCGGTGGGATAGGCGCTGACGGTGATCGACTCCCGCACCGCGGCCTCGATGTCCGGGACGGGGCGGTCGGTGATCGGCAGGGTCGAGGCGCTCACCTCGTGCATGCGGTCCAAGCGGAAGGTGCGCCAGTCCTGCCTCTCCAGGTCCCAGGCGAAGAGGTACCAGCGCCCCTCCATCGACAGCACCCGGCGCGGCTCGAGCCGCCGCTCGAACCGCTCCCCGTCGGCCCGTTCGTAATCCACCCGCACCCGCACCCCGTCCCGCACCGCGGTGACCAGGGACAGCAGCACCTCGGACCGCGCATCGGGGGAGTGGTGGGAGATCACGCCCGTCGCCTGGGTGACCGCGCCGACCTCTGCGCGCACCGGCGCGGGCAGGATCCGGTCCAGCGCCGCCAGCGCCCGCAGCGCCTCCTCGTCCAGCCCCTCGAGGCCCGAGGACGCGGCGAGCCGCAGGCCGACGGCGACCGCGACCGCCTCCGGGGAGCGCAGCAGCAGCGGAGGCAGGGCCCGGCCCGCGCCGAGCTGATACCCGCCGCCGTGCCCGGCCGAGGTCAGCACCGGATAGCCCATCTGCCGCAGCCGATCCACGTCCCGGCGGACGGTCCGCGTGGTCACTCCCATCTCGTCGGCCAGCTCGGGCCCGGTCCACACCGAGCGCGACTGCAGGATCGCCAGCAGACGCAGCGCCCTCGTGGTCACGTCGCTCATCGCGCCTCCTCGTCCCGCGTCGACCGCTGTCCGGTCCTGGTGGTGCACAGTTTGCCCCGCTTCGCGGACAGGATCTGTCCGCATCGGTGCGGAGGGTGGGTCCTGTCAGCATCCGCACCCACCGAGGAGCACCCCATGCCTTTCCTGACCCCGGAGGCCACCGGCGAGAACGACAGCCTCGCCACCTTCGCCCAGCAGCAGATCGAGCAGGTCGCCACCGCTCTCCACGGGCTCGACCAGGAGCAGCTCGCCCTGGTCCCGAGCGCCTCCGGGATGAGCCTCGGTGCGCTCGCCCGCCACGTCCTGCTGATCGCGGGCGGCGCGGCGCTGTCCATCGCCGCCGCCCCCGGACCGGGCGCCGACCCCGAGCGCGCCCCGGAGCAGCTGGAGGCCGAGGGCGGGCTCGCCCCCGACGCCCTGCGCCCCGAGGACACCCCGGAGTCCCTCATCGCGCAGCTGCACCAGGTGGGGGAGGAGCTCGCCGCCGCGATCCGCGCCGCCGACCTCGACATGCTCGCGCCCGTTCCCGACGCGCCCTGGTTCGAGGGGCGCACCCGCTGGAGCCTGCGCTGGTACGCCCTGCACCAGATCGAGGAGAACGCCCGGCACGCCGGCCACGCCGACATCCTGCGCGAGAGCATCGACGGGAAAGGCGCCTACGAGCTCAACGCGCTCGCCGCCGGCCAGGAGCGGCCGCCGGCGGGGTGGTGAGCCCGTCCCCGGACCCGCTCTCCGGCCGGCCCGGGGACGAGGAGGACCTCCAGGTCGCTGCCGGCGAGGCCGAGGGGCCGTGGGCCGGGTACTCGCGCGCCACCCTCGCCGCTATCGGACGCCCTCGGCCGCAAGGAGGTCATACTGACGGGCCTCGCGATCTGCATCGTGGCGATGTTCGGGGCGGTGATCGCCACCGGGCTCGGGCGCTCGTCGCTCTGCGGAGCCTGCAGGGCGTCTGGGGCGGTGCGGCCACGATCGTCTTCCGCGTCGTGGTGCGGGGTCGAAGGTCGGGTCCAGGCCCTTCTTCACCCTCGTGATGAACGCGCTGTTCTCCGGCGCGATCGCCCCGCTGATCACCGGTAGTCTCACCGTGGTGGCGCTCGCCGCGCTCGGCTGCGGGATCGACGGCGTGCTGCTGCTGGTCGCACTCGCGGCGGTGCTGGTCATCCTGGTGCTCGTCTACCGCTCGGTGATCCTCCCCATCGCGGTCCTGCTGACCAGCGTTCTCGCGCTCTCCGCCGCGCTGCTCGCCATCTGGTGGCTCGCGAAGGCCGGAGTCCTCCTCCTCAGCGGACAGACGCAGGGGATCCTGTTCATCCTCGTCATCGGCGCGGCGACCGACTACTCCCTTCTCTACGTCGCACGATATCGCGAGGCTCTGCGGGAGAACCGGAGCAAGCGCATCGCCACCGGCGTCGCGCTCCGCGGCACCATCGAGCCGGTGCTGGCGTCCGGCGGCACCGTGATCGCCGGCCTGCTGTGCCTGCTGCTGAGCGATCTGCGGTCGAACAGCACCCTCGGGCCGGTCGCGGCGATCGGCATCGCGTTCGCGATGCTGGCTGCTCTGACGTTCCTCCCGGCAGTCCTCTACGCGCTGGGGCGGGTCGCGTTCTGGCCGCGGCGCCCGCACTACGATCCCGAGCTGTCCGCCTCCGGCGCCCAGGCCACCGCACGAGGGGTGTGGGCCGCTGTGGCACGCTTCGTGCGCCGCCACCCCCGACCGATCTGGATCATCACGACCCTGCTGCTGGTCGTCGGTGCATCCGGTCTGACGCAGCTGCGCGCCGACGGCGTCCCGCAGTCGGACCTGGTCCTCGGCGACTCCCAGGCGCGAGATGGTCAGGTCGCGCTCGGCGAGCACTTCCCCGGGGGGTCCGGTTCGCCGGTGTACGTCCTCACGCCCGAAGAGGACATGGAGGAGGTGGCGGGGGTGCTCGCCGGGAGCGAGGCGGTCGATGGAGTGTCGATCACGGTCGACGGCTCCTCGTCCACCACTGCGACCCTGAGCGCTGACGGCGGCATCGAGTCGCTCGTCCCCGGCGAATCCCCGGCGGCGAGGGTCTCCCAGGGCGACGTGCTGATCCAGGCCACCCTGGTGGATGCGGCGGACTCCGAGCAGGCCGCGGAGGACGTGCGCGCGCTCCGCGGGCCGCTGCACGAGATCTCCGAGCAGGTGTACGTGGGAGGGGTCACGGCCACCGCGGTCGACATGAACGACGCGGCCGTCCACGACCGCGATCTCATCATCCCGCTGGTCCTCGGAGTGATCTTCGTGATCCTCGTGCTCCTGCTGCGCTCCCTGCTCGCTCCCTTCCTTCTGATCCTCACGACCGTGCTCTCCTTCGGGACGGCGCTGGGCGTCTCGGCGATCGTCTTCAACCAGATCCTCGACTTCCCGGGCGCGGACGCGGCCGTGCCGCTGTACGGCTTCGTCTTCCTGGTGGCGCTGGGCATCGACTACAACATCTTCCTGATGACACGGGTCAGGGAGGAGGCCAAGGCGCACGGCACACGGGATGGGATCACGCGAGGTCTCGCCATCACGGGCGGCGTGATCACGTCGGCCGGGGTCGTGCTGGCCGCCACGTTCTCAGCGCTCGCCGTCATCCCGATCCTGTTCCTCGCGCAGCTCGCCTTCATCGTCGCGTTCGGAGTGCTGCTCGACACCTTCGTCGTGCGCTCCCTCCTGGTCCCGGCGCTGGCCGACGACATCGGCAAGAGGATCTGGTGGCCGTCTCGCCTCGCGCGGGCGGACGACTAGGCGCATCGCACACCGCGCTCGAGGGGGAGCGGGGCCGGCCCTCGGCCACGTCGGACACAATGGCTCCGTGACCTCCACCGCCGCTCTCGACACCGTCCTCGATCTGCTGCGCAGCGATCCGCAGAGCGAGGCCGAGCTCGAGCACCTCGCCCGAGAGGCGCAGCTCCTGCCCACCGCCGAGCTCGGCTACCTCGTCGACACCCGCCCCGCGACCGAAGCCGCCCTGCTCTTTCGCGTGCTGGACAAGGCCCGCGCGCTCGCCGTCTTCGAGGGCCTCAGCCCCGACCACCAGGCCGAGCTGATCTCCGCCCTGCGCACCCCGCAGGTCGCCGAGATCATCGGAGACCTCGACCCCGACGACCGCGCCTCGCTGTTCGACGAGCTGCCCGCCTCCGTCGCCGAGCGCCTCATGCACGGCCTGGACGCCGACGAGCGGGCGATGACCACCGCCGTTCTCGGCTACCCGCGCCACGCCATCGGGCGCTACATGTCCCCGGAGGTGCTCGCGCTGCGCCCCGAGCAGACCGTCGCCGAGGCGCTCGCCGAGGTGCGCGAGCGCGGCGAGGATGCGGAGACCGTGTACCTCCTGCCCGTCGTGGACTCCTCCCGCGTGCTGCTGGGGGTGGTGGGCCTGCGCCGTCTGCTGCTGACCGATCCGGAGGAGCGCGTGGGCGACATCGCCCACGAAGCCGTCCGCGCCCTGGCGACCGACGACCGGGAGGAGGCCGCCCGGCGGTTCTTCGCCGCGAAGCTGCTGGCCATGCCGATCGTCGACGCGGAGGAGCGGCTCGTCGGCGTGCTCACCGTCGACGACGCGGTGGAGATCATCGAGCGGGAGAACGCGGAGGACTCCGCCCGCACCAGCGGCTCCGAGCCGCTGACCCGCTCCTATCTCGCCACCCCGATCCTGCGCGTGGTCCGCTCGCGCATCGTGTGGCTGCTGGTCCTGGCGGTCTCCGCGATCCTCACCGTGCAGGTGCTGGAGATCTTCGAGGACCGGCTCGATCAGGTGGTCGTGCTCGCCCTGTTCATCCCGCTGCTGACCGGCACCGGAGGGAATACCGGCAACCAGGCCGCGACCACGGTCACGCGCGCGCTCGCCGTGGGGGAGGTGCGCGTGCGGGACCTGCCGCGGGTGGTGTGGAAGGAGCTGCGCGTCGGTGCCGTGCTCGGCGCGGTGCTCGGATCCCTCGGCTTCGTGGTCTCCGGGCTCGTCTACGGCCTGTCGATCGGGATCGTGATGGGGCTGACGCTGCTGTCGATCTGCATCATGGCCGCGATCGTCGGCGGGCTGATGCCGCTGCTCGCCAAGCGGATCGGTGCGGACCCGGCCGTGTTCTCCAACCCGTTCATCTCGACCTTCTGCGATGCGACGGGGCTGATCATCTACTTCACGATCGCGACGGTGGTGCTGGGGCTGTGAGACGAGGCGTCAGCCGAGCGTCGCGACGCTGAACCCCGTCGGCGCGAGCGTCGCCAGCTGCTCCCGCAGGAGCGCACCGACCTCCTCGCGCCGCGCCGCATCCATCCGCTCGATCGGGCCGGTCACGCTCACCGCGAGCGAGCGGCCGCCCGGGCGCACCAGTGCGACGCCGACGCAGGCGATCCCCGCCTCGTTCTCCTCGACCTCGGAGGCCCAGCCGCGCTGCTCCGCCTCGGCGATGACCTCGGCGAGGTGTGCGGGGGTCACGGTGCGGCCGCCATCGGCGCCCTCGCTCGCCCGGGCGTAGGACTCCAGCCCCGCACCGCGGACGCCGTCGGCCGTGAGGATCGCCCGGCCCATCGCGGTGCGGGCCGCGGGGGCCCGGCTGCCCACCCGCGACCACACCCGCAGCGCGCGCTCGGGCTCGACCTTGTCGAGGTAGAGCACATGCGGACCGTCCAGCCGGCCCAGGTGCACCAGCTCCTGGACCTCCTGTGAGATCGCGGCAAGGGCCGGCGCCATGAGGACGGGCAGATTCTCCTCCCGCTCGAAGCGGCTGGCGAGCAGCGGGAGCGCGGCACCCAGGCGGTAGGTCTGGTCCGAGGCGGCCTGCTCGGCGAAGCCGCGATGCATCAGCGCGCGCAGCAGACGGTGCGCCGAGGCCTTGTTCAGGCCGCTCTCGGCGGAGATGTCGCGCAGGGTCATCCCCTCGGGCCCCGCCTCGGCGAGGACCTCGAGCAGGGACAGCGCCTTGTCGACGCTGCCGACGGGGGAGGGGGAGTCCTGAGGCGTCGTCGTCATGGGGTCCATTCTCTCCGGGGTTGCCCCCGCTGGCTCGACGTCGAGAGCTGGATCCTCGAGAGTCGTTGCCGACAGGGTTCCGCGCAGTCTATGCTTGTCACGCATGATGAAACTAGCGTTTCGAAGAGCGGAACGCAAAGCGGTGGAAGCCACTCTGACAACTGCGTCGGGCCGGCGCGAAGCCGTTGCGCCCCAATGACCGCCTCAACTACCTAACGGTTCCGGACCTCGTCGCCCCATCGAGGACGTATCTGCTCGATGTTCGGCGGTGCGGAGTGCTGACGGGGGACGTCACGGATGACGTGCCCGCGAAGGAGACACGATGAAGTGCAAGCTGTGGCTGAGCGGTGTGCTCGCTGCCGCGCTCACGACGCTCACGGGCTGTGCGCAGTTCACCCCCGTCGACGAGAGCGCGATCCTCGAAGGTGGCTCGGGCATCGAGGCCGAGACGGTGTATCGCGTGGCCTTCAACCAGCCCGAGAGCCACCCGCAGTACGTGGCTCTCAGTCATCTCGGCGAACGGATGCGCGACGCGACCGGAGGCGCCTGTGCGCTCGAGGTCTTCCCGAACGAGTCGCTCGGCCCGCAGGCCGACACGATCGAGCTCGTCCAGGCGGGGAGCGTCGACTTCTCGATGGTCGCCGGCTCCCTCATGGAGAACTTCAACCCCGACTTCGTCGTCTTCAACCTGCCCTATGTCTTCGACTCCAAGGAGCATCAGCGCGAGGTCCTCGATGACCCGGAGATCACCGGTGAGCTCTTCAGCTCTCTGGAGGACAAGAACATCACGGTCGTCGCGGGGTTCCATGGCGGCATCCGGAACGTCTACAACTCCGTGAAGCCGGTGGAGACACCGGAGGACCTCGCCGGGATGAAGATCCGAGTGATCGAGTCGGACACGAACATCGCGATGCTGCGACTCATGGGCGGCTCGGGCGCGCCGATGGGACAGGGCGAGGTCTACACGGCGATCCAGTCCGGGATCCTCGAGGGCGCGGAGAACAACGAGTCCATCTACGCGAACCTCTCGCACGACGAGGTCGCGCCGTACTACTCGTACACGCAGCACCTGATATTCCCCGACTACCTCATCTCCAGCCCGGGAACGCTCGACCGCATGGAACCGCAGTGCCGCGAGTTCCTCGAGCAGGACATCCTCGCCACCACCGAGGAGGAGGGCGAGCTCTGGGTCGAGGAGATCGAGCGGTCGCATCAGCTCGCCGAGGAGGCGGGAGCCCAGTTCAACGAGGTCGACCTCGACGCCTTCCGCGAAGCGGTCCAGCCGCTGGTCGACGAGAGCCTCGACAACGACGTGACCCGCCGGCTGTACGACGACGTGCGCGCCGTCGCGGAAGAGGACTGAGAGGACGACGTCATGAACATGCTCAAGGAGAAGCTCGACAGAGCACTGGAATGGGTCTGCTTCGGCCTGTTCGTCGTGCTGGTCGCCACCGTCGCCTGGCAGGTCTTCACCCGTCAGATCCTCAACAGCCCCAGCAGCTGGTCCGAGGAGCTCGCGAAGTACGTCTTCGTCTGGCTCGGCCTCTTCGGGGCCGCGCTGGTCTTCGGGGAGCGTGGGCACATCGCGGTCGACTTCCTCGTCCGGAGGCTCCCGGCTGCGCCGCAGAAGGCCGTCGGAATGCTGAGCCATGTCCTCGTCCTCGCGTTCACGGCGCTCGTGCTCGTCTACGGCGGCAGCTCCATCGCCTCGCTCGCGTGGGAGCAGACCATCCCGGCGCTGCCCGTCTCGGCCGGGCAGATGTATCTCGCGATCCCGGTGTCCGGGGTCCTGACCCTCTTCTACTGCGCCCACCACCTCGTCGAGATCGGGGCGGGTCGCATGGATCCTCTCGAGGCCGAGCAGGCAGAAGCTCTCTAGGAGACATCGTGGACATCACCACCCTCATCGGCCTGATCCTCCTCGTCGGGATCTTCCTGCTCCTCGCCGTGGGCGTCCCCATCGCGGTCGCCGTCGGCATCGCCTCCGGGCTCGCCGCGATCGTCGCCATCGGCCTCGACAACGCGATGCTCACCTCCGCGCAGCAGATGTTCCGAGGAGTCGACTCCTTCGCGCTGCTCGCCATACCGTTCTTCGTGCTCGCGGGCGTCATCATGAACAACGGCGGCATCGCGCTCCGGCTCATCAATGCGGCGAAGGTGCTCGTCGGCTGGGCGCCCGGCTCGCTCATGCAGACGAACGTCGCGGCCAACGCCCTGTTCGGCTCGGTCTCCGGCTCCGCGGTCGCCTCGGTGGCGGCGGTCGGTTCGACGATGGCGCCGCTGCAGGCGAAGGAGGGGTACGACCGCAACGTCGCAGCGGCGACGAACATCGCCTCGGCTCCGTCGGGGATGATCATTCCCCCGAGCAATCTGATGATCGTGTACTCGCTGGTCTCCGCCACGTCGATCGCCGGCCTCTTCGTCGGCGGCTACATCCCCGGCATCCTCTGGGCGCTCGTGTGCATGTTCATCGTGTATATCTATGCCCGGAAGCGGCCGGAGCTTCGGGTCCAGGAGAAGATGTCCTGGGGTCGGCGAGGCAAGATCCTGCTCGACGCGGTGCCCGCGCTGCTGCTGATCGTCATCGTCATCGGCGGCATCCTGGTCGGTGTCTTCACCCCCACCGAGGCGTCGTGCATCGCTGTGCTCTACGCGCTGGTCCTGTCCTTCATCTACAAGGCGATCAAGATCTCGGACCTCAAGCCGATCTTCCTCGACGCTGCCCGGACCACCTCGGTCGTGCTCTACCTGATCGCCGTCTCCAGCGTCATGAGCTGGGTCATGTCCTACGCGCGGATCCCCGCGCTGGTCGCCGACGGCCTCTTCGCCATCAGCGAGAACCCGTACGTGATCCTCGGGCTCATCATCGCCGGACTCCTCGTCGTGGGGGCCTTCATGGACGCGACCCCGGCGGTGCTGATCTTCGCCCCGATCCTCCTCCCGGTGGTGACCGCCTTCGGCATGGATCCGCTCCACTTCGGAGTGTTCATGGTGATGGCGCTGTCGATCGGCACGATCACGCCGCCGGTGGGGCCGGTCCTCTTCGTGGGCGTTCGCGTGGCCAATCGCCGGATCGAGGACGTGATCCGCCATCTGGTGCCGTTCTTCATCGCGCTCGTCGTCCTGCTGAGCGTGGTCGCCTACACGCCGTCCCTCTCCACCTGGCTGCCCGGACTGCTGGGCCTCTGACAGCCGTCACCACTCACCACAGGAGCAGAACCATGAACATCGTCGACCAGCGCTACGCGACCCATCCCGGCGACATCCCGCGGATGGACACCTCGGAGCTGCGCGAGAGATACCTGGTGGAAGACCTCTTCGGCCCGGGCGAGGTGCGCGCGGTCTACACCCACCACGACCGTGTGGTGCTCGTGGGCATCGCGCCCACGGACGAGCCGCTGGCCCTGGAGGGGTTCCCGGAGATCCGCTCGGAGGAGTTCTTCGAGCATCGCGAGGCGGGGATCGTGAACGTCGGAGGAGGCGGCACGGTGAAGGTCGACGGCACGACGTACGAGCTCGCCCACGGGGCCTGCCTCTACATCGGGCGCGGCGCCTCCACGGTGACGTTCTCCTCCGGGGCGGCGGCCGACGCGCGCTTCTACGTCTTCTCCGCCCCCGCCCATGCCTCGCACCCGACCACGCTCGTCGCCCCGGGGGAGGGGAACGTTCGCGAGCTCGGTGATCCGCTGACCTCGAACCGTCGCACGCTGAATCAGTACATCCATGAGGGCGGAGTTCAGTCCTGCCAGGTCGTCATGGGCGTGACCACTCTCCATCCCGGCTCGATGTGGAACACCATGCCCGCGCACACGCATGATCGTCGTACCGAGTGCTACCTCTACTTCGACCTCCCCGAGGAGGCGCGCGTCATCCACCTCCTCGGTCGCCCCGACGAGACCCGGCACATGACCGTCGCCGATCAGCAGGCCGTCATCTCCCCGAGCTGGTCCGTGCACTCCGGAGTGGGGACGTCCGCCTACTCGTTCGTCTGGGCGATGGCCGGGGAGAACAAGTCCTTCGACGACATGGACACCTTCCCGGTGTCGGAGATGCGCTGACCGACCTGTGCAGATGGGGCGGGCCCTATGCCTGCTCATGCCCCGCACGAATCACGAGAGAGGAACCTCCACATGACGAACCGCACGGTGGTCATCACCGAGTGCGACCACGATGCCTTCGAGCCCGAGATCACGGTGGCCGCCGAGCGCGGCCTGGAGCTCCGCATCGAGCAGTCGACCCCAGAGATGCTGGTCGGCAACATCCGGGACGCGGACGGGATCCTCGTGCAGTACGCGCAGATCACCGCAGAGGTGATGGACGGAGCCCCGAATCTTCGCGCCATCGGCCGGTACGGGGTGGGCGTCGACACCGTCGACATCGACGCCGCGACCGCCAGAGGCATCGCCGTCACGAACGTGCCCGACTACGGGACCGAGGCCGTCTCCGATCACGCGATCGGGCTCGCGGTCTCGCTGGCTCGGGGCATCCCGCTCCTGGATCGCAGCCTTCGCGCGGGCACCTACGACGTCAACCTGGCGAAGCCGATCTTCGGCATGCGGGATCGCGTGTTCGGCGTGCTCGGACTGGGGCTGATCGGGACCGCGACGGCGCGCAAGGCCGCCGGACTCGGATACGAGGTCATCGGATACGACAGCAGCACAACCCCGGGGGGTCGGAAGAACGGCATCCAGACGGTGTCCTTCGAGGACCTGATCGAGCGGTCCCAGGTGCTCTCCGTCCACGTCCCGCTGACGGACGAGACCCGCGGGCTGATCGGCGCGAAGGAGCTCGCCGCGATGCGGGACGACGCCGTGATCATCAATACGGCTCGTGGCGGCATCATCGACACGGACGCGCTCGTCGAGGCGCTGCGGGACGGTGACATCCTCGGTGCCGGCATCGACTGCCACGAGCAGGAGCCCCTGCCGGCGACGCACCCCATCGCCGCGCTCGACAACGTCGTGCTCACGCCCCATGCCGCCTGGTACACGGAGCAGTCCTACACCGAGCTCAAGCGACGCACCCTGGAGGGCGTCGCCGACGTGCTCGCCGGACGGAGGCCCAGGAACCTCGTGAACCCCGAGGTCCTCGAGCATCCGCGCTTCGCGACGGTGGCCGCGCAGAGCTGAGCCGCTGTCGAGGTGAACGCGCGAAGAGGCGCCCCCGCGGATGTCGCGGAGGCGCCTCTTCTCGTACGGAGCAGGTCAGACGAGGGAGACGATCCCGTAGATGACCAGGACCAGCACGAACCCGGTGAGGGACTCGATGGTCTGCTGCACGGTCCAGGTGCGGAGGGTCGTCTTCACGTCCATTCGAAGGAGCCTGGAGACCAGCCAGAACCCTGAATCGTTGACGTGTCCCGCCAGCACGGAGCCGGCGGCCAGGGCGAGCACGATGCACGCCACCTGCAGCTGACTCAGATCGCTCGCGAGCACTCCGGGCGCGACCAGCGCTGCAGCTGTGGTCAGGGCGACCGTGGCCGATCCCTGGGCGACGCGGATCGCCGCGGCGATGATGTAGGCCGCGAGGATCAGCGGAATGCCGAGCGCCGAGAGCGAGTCGGCGATCGCGTCACCGATCCCGGTGGCTCGCAGCACGCCGCCGAACATGCCTCCCGCGCCGGTGATGAGGATGACCGAGCAGACCGGGCCGAGCGCGTTGTCCAGCGTCCGCTCGATCGCCGTGCCGCTCTGTCCGCGGCGGAAGCCTAGTAGGAGCGTCGTGGCGATGACCGCGATCAGCAGGGCCACCGGGGTCTGGCCGAGCATGCGCAGAGTTTCGACCCAGCTGGCCTCGGCATCCACCACGCCGGCGGTGCCCAGGGCGTCCAGGCCGGTGTTGAGGAGGATCAGGAAGAGCGGGAGCAGCAGGAGGAACACCACGGTCCCCGCCCCCGGGGGATTCTCGATCTCCTCCTCCTCGCCGGTCATCTCGCCGAACACTGCATCCGGGACGTCCACGAAGAAGCGCCGCGCGACGACCTTCCCCCAGAGGTGGCCGGAGACCCACCAGATCGGGAACACGACGAGAAGACCGAGCAGCAGGACGTACCCGAGGTTCGCCTCGACGAACTCCGTCGCGGCGACAGGGCCCGGGTGCGGCGGCAGGAACACGTGCATGGTGGACAGTGCGGCCGCCACCGGGAGCCCGACGGCGAGCAGGTTCATTCCGAGCCGCCGCGCGACGGCGTAGACGATCGGGATCATCAGCACGAAACCGGCATCCATGAAGATGGGGAAGCCGATGAACAGCGAGGCGACGCCGAGGGCGAAGGGGGCGCGGTGCTCGCCGAAGACGTCGATCATCTTCTCGGCAAGGGCCCGCGCTCCCCCTGAGGTCTCCACGAGCGCACCGAGCATCGCTCCGATCGCCACGAGGAGCGCGACGTTCCCGAGGGTGCTGCCGAAGCCGGAGACGAGGGTCTCCACGACGTTGCCGACGGGAATGCCGGCTGCGAGCGCGGTCAGGAGGCTGACGATGATGAGCGCCAGGAAGGCATGCACCTTGAAGCGCATCACCATCAGCAGAAGCAGGAGGACGGCGACGACTGCGACGCCGATGAGGCCGCCGGTGCCGAGCCAGCTCTCCCAGCCGGTCTCTTCTATCCACTCCATCGTGGTTCCTTTCTGTCGGGCATGGCAGAAGCGCCTGCCCAGGTGGGATGGGGAGGTCGGTCAGGCGATGTGGGAGCCGCCGTTGACGTCGTAGGTCACGCCGGTGAGATAGCCGCCCTCACGACCGAGGAGGAAGTTGATGACGCCGGCGACGTCGTCGACGGTGCCGACTCGTCCCACAGGGAGCTCCTTCAGGAGGAACTCCTTGCGCTCGTCGGTCAGTCGGCCGCCCATGATGTCGGTGTCGATCGAGCCGGGGGAGACAGTGTTGGCCGTGATCCCGTAGGGGCCGAGCTCCCGCGCGAGGGTCTTGGCGATCCCCATGAGCGCTGCCTTGGACCCCGAGTACGCCGCGCGGCCGTACACCCCGCCGCCTCGCTGCGCAGAGGCGCTCGCGATGTTCACGATACGACCGAGGGAATGCTCCACCATGATCGGAGCGACGGCGCGGGTCACGTAGAAGGTGCCGTTGACGTTGATGTCGATGACCCGCTTCCACTCCTCCGAGGTGACCTCGAGGAACGGGACGGGCGACGAGACCCCCGCGTTGTTCACGAGGCCGACGATCTGGGGCAGCTCGGCCTCGATGCGGGAGACGGCCTCACCCACCGCCTTCTCGTCGCTGATGTCGACCCCGAGGCCGAGGGTGGGAACGCCGTGCCGATCGGCGACCTCCGCCGCGACGCCCTCGCTGGCCGCCTGGTCGAGATCGATCACCGCGACGGCCCAGCCGTCCTTTGCGAGCCGATGTGCGGTCGCGCGGCCGATGCCGCGCGGGGACGCGGCCCCGGTGACGATCGCCGTGGGGGTGGTGGGGAAATCGGATGCCGGGTAGGGCGTCAGCGCCATCGGGGCTGCCTCCTCGCAGTGGGACGTCTGGTCGGACCAGATAGTACACAATATATAATCAGGCCGGAGTGTTCCCGCAACCATCGACGACAAGGTGTGAATGTCATGGCCAGCACGACAGCGGTCCTCGGGCTCGGCCCGATGGGCGCACCGATCGCTCGGAACCTGGTGCGCGCCGGGATCCCGCTCCAGGTGTGGAACAGGACCCGAGAGATCGCTCGGCCGTTCGCGGACGAGGGCGCCGAGGTCCGCGACGGGCTGGCCAGGATCGACGCGGCCGTGATCCTGTCGGTCCTCCCCGATGTGCCCCACCTGCGCGGGAACCTCACCGAGGAGGTCCTAGAGGCATGGAGCCGCGTCCGCCCGCTCCTGGTGATCATGTCGACGACGTCGCCGGCGCAGGTGGAGGAGCTCGCCTCCGACCTCGCGCCGTGGGGCATCCGCGTGGCCGACGCACCGATGTCCGGCGGGGACCGCGGGGCGCGGGAGGCGACCCTCAGCCTCATGGTCGGTGCCGAGGAGTCGGACTTCGTCGAGCTCGAACCCGTTCTGCGAGCGCTCGGCCGCACGGTCGTCCGCTTCGGGGGTCCCGGCACCGGGTCGCTGGTGAAGCTCGCGAACCAGGTCGTCGTGGCCGGAACGCTGAGCGCGATCGGCGAGGCCATCGCCCTGGCGGAGCGGGCAGAGGTGGACCCGAGGCTGCTCATGGAGGTGTTCGAGGGAGGACTCGCCTCCAGTGCAGTGCTCTCCCTGAAGAAGGAGAAGCTGCTCGACGGCGACTACAGCCTGGGCGGGAGCGCCGCCAATCAGCTCAAGGATCTCGTCTACGCCTCCGACGCCGCCGAGCGGCTCGAGGCACACGCTCCGCTGACGCGCATGCTGCAGGGAGTCTTCGACGAGATCGTGCAGTCCGGAGACGGGGAGCAGGACCACAGCGTCGTGCTCGAGCACTTCCGCCGGGGTGCCGGTCGACGCGGCGAGACAGCAGCTGCTTCCGAAGACGAGGAGAATCATGGTGGATGAGACAGTTGTTCGAGTCCCGCTGACCGATGCGGTCCACGATCGACTCCTGGAGATGATCATGGACGGGTCCCTCGCCCCCGGGGCGCCGCTTCGCGTCCAGGCCCTGGCGGCACGGCTCGGCGTGAGCCAGACCCCGATCAGGGAATCCCTCGGGCGACTTGCCGGATCCCAGCTGGTGGTCCGGGCGCCGATGCGCGGCTACGCGGTCGCGCCCCTCCTCTCCGACAAGGAGGTCGTCGAGCTCATGCATGCGCGGCTGCTCCTCGAATCGGAGATCGCCGCCCAGGCCGCAGGCGCAGAGGGGCTCGACGACGCCCTTCGGGAGAACCTGGAGCGATCGCGCCGAGTGGAGGTCGGCCCGGCCTACGAGAACTATCGCGAGTACCTGGAGCTGAGCGCCGAGTTCCATACCCTCATCGGGCAGGCGTGCGAGAACAGGTTCCTCCGCTCCGCGCTGGAATCGCTGCCCGTCCACGTGCAGCGCTTCCGGCTCTTCGGGCCCGAGGGCGTCGATGACGTCGAGGTGTCCCTCGCCGAACACGACGCGGTGCGGCGCGCGCTCGCCACCGGCGACCCGGAGAGCGCCCGGCGCGCTGTGGGGGAGCACATCCGAGGAGTCGAGGCGAGGTCGAGACACTCGCTCGAGCGCTGACCGGCGCACGGGATCCGGCGTGGAGTCCTCGCGCCGCCCCGCTCACCGCGAGACCGGATCCGCCTCCCCGCCGTGCAGGAACGCCTCCAGCGCCGCGCCGTCGGGCGCCCCCTCCCAGTCCCCGGGAGCGGTGCAGGCCAGCGCCCCGCAGGCGTTCGCGCGCTCGAGCCGGCCCGCCACGTCCTGCCCGTCCAGCCTGGCGCTGAGGTAGCCGGCGACGAAGGCGTCCCCGGCCCCGACCGTGTCGACCACGTCCACGCGATGCCCGGCCGTCTCGTCCAGCCGCCCGTCCACGAGCGCCGCCGCGCCGTCGGGGCCGAGCTTCGCGACCACCTCGCGGCCGGGCCGTGCGAGCGCGGTCAGGAGCGCGCGGGCATCGCTGCCGTCGACCTGCGGGGCCAGCAGCGCGAGCTCCTCGGTGCCGCCGAAGAGGACGTCCACGTGCTCGAGCACGTCCCCCAGCAGCTCGGCGAGATGCTCGGCGGAGCCCAGGCGGGAGCGGTGGTTCACGTCGAGGCTCACCGTGGTGCCCGCCGCGACCGCGCGCTCGACGGCGATGCGCACGGCCTCCCGTGCGGACGGGGACAGCAGCGGGGTGATGCCGCTGACGTGCAGGATCTCCGCCTCCTCGATCAACCCGTCGGGAAGGTCCGTGGGGGAGAGGGCGGAGGCCGCGGAGCCGGCGCGGTAGTAGTCCACACGGGTGGTCGTGCCCGTAGGGCGGGACTTCAGCATCAGCCCCGTCGGCCGCTCGGGATCCACCGCGCAGCGCACCTCGACGCCCTCGCCCCGGATCTCCCGCACCACCCGCGTGCCCAGCGGGTCGGCCCCGACCCGGCTGATCCAGGCGGCCTGCACCCCCAGGCGCTGCAGTCCGATGGCGAGGTTCGACTCGGCGCCGCCCAGGGAGATGTCGACCGACGGGAGATGCGCGAGCGAGCCGATGGTGCTGCTGCGCAGCAGCGCCATGGTCTCGCCGACGGTCACCACGCGGGCGCGTGCGCTCATGCCCCGGCCTCGCGCGTGGTCACGGCGACGAACTGCGCCGCCCGCTCCGCGAGCGCCTCGAGGCTCCCGCCGGAGAGCGCATCGCCCAGCAGCGGCCCGCCGACGGAGACCGCGTCGGCCCCGGCGCGCAGCCAGGCCTGCGCCGCCTCGAGGTCCACGCCGCCCGAGGGCACCACGCGGATCCCCGGGAAGGGGCCGCGCAGGTCCTTCACGTAGCCGGGCCCCACGACGGAGGCGGGGAACACCTTCACCGCCGCCGCCCCCGCGGCCCAGCCCGCGTGCAGCTCGGACGGGGTCAGCCCGCCGGGGACGATCGCGATGCCGGCCTCGGCGGCCGCCTCGAGCAGGTCCGCACGGGTGATCGGGGTGACGATGTAGTGCGCGCCCTGCCGCACGGCCGTGGCGAGGTCCGACGGGTCCGTGACGGTGCCGATCCCGATGTCCATCCGGTCCCCGAAGCGCTCGAGCAGCTCCGGCAGCGTCTCGAGCGTGCCGGGCGTGGACAGCGTCAGCTCGACGGAGCGGATGCCGGCGCCTGCGAGCGTCTCGAGCACCGGGGCGTACTGGTCCGCCTCACGTCCCCGGATCACGACGATCAGGCGGGCGGCGGCGGTGCGCTCGGGGAGCGGGGAGCGGGCGGTGTCGGTCATGCGGGTCTCCTGGGAGGTCGGGCGGGCGGCGGACGGGCTCAGAGGGCCAGCAGCACCTTGGCGGATCGGGAGGCGTCCCGCGCGGTGGCGAAGGCCTCCGCCGCCTTCTCGAGCGGGATCGTCTGGGTGACCACGGCGTCGAAGCGCGCATCGCTCTCGAGCAGCGTGATCGCCTCGTCGATCTCGGTGTCGAAGCGCTGGGTCCCGCGCAGCTGGACCTCCTTGGACACGAGCGCGGCGAGGTTCACCGGGATGTCCGTGTCGGGGAGGATCGCGACCTGCACGATGATCCCCGCGGGCCGCACGGCCTGGACCGCGGAGGACAGCGAGACCGGCGCGGCCGAGCACTCGAGGACCACGTCGTAGGAGTTCGCCTCGGGCGTCTCCTCGGTGACCAGGATCGTGCGCTCCGCGCCGAGGGCGGCTGCGCGCTCGAGCGGCTCCGGGCGCACGTCGGTGACGTGCACGGAGGCGGCGCCTCGGTGCAGCAGCGAGGCGACGGCGAGCAGGCCGATCGGCCCCGCGCCGAGCACGAGGCAGTCCTTGCCTGTCACGTCGCCGGCGATCGTGACCGCGTGCAGGGACACGGCCAGCGGCTCGGCCAGGGCACCCCGCTCCAGCGGCAGCGACTCGGGCAGCACGCGCAGGTTCGCGCGGTCGATCACGAGGAACTCGGCGGCGGCGCCCTGACGGTGCGGGGTCACCGAGGCGCTGCCCAGGTAGTCGCCGCCCGGCCACAGGTGAGGGCGGTCCTCGATGCCCTTGGCGCTGGTGCCGTAGCGGGCCGGGTGCACGGTGACGGGGGTGCCCGGGGCGAGCTCGCCGCTGGGGTCCAGGTCCACCACGGCCGAGAGCTCGTGGCCCGGGATCAGCGGCTCCGTGATGACATAGGCGCCGTTCGCGCCGTTGTAGTAGTAGTGCAGGTCGGAGCCGCAGATGCCGACGTAGGCGACCTTCAGCCGCACCTGCCCCTCCCCGGGCTCGACGGTCGGGACGTCCTCGAGGCGGGCGTCCTCGGCGGCGTGGATGAACAGGGCCTTCATCAGCGGTTCTCCTTCAGGGATGCGTCCATGGCCTCGGCGGCCGCGGCGCGCGGACCCGAGGTGACGAGGGTGGTCAGCAGTGCGCCGACCAGGTCGGTGAACTCCTCGCGGGCGGCGAGCTCCTCGGTGAGGCAGCCGCTCTCGAGCAGGATCCTCGCATGCTCCGCCGGGGAGGTCGCCCGGGCGGCGATCTCCTGCAGACGGGCCTGGGCGGGGTCGGTCATCGTGCGCGCCTGCTCGCCGGGATCGAACCCGCGCGGCGGGACGACGCAGGCGAACCAGGCGGCGACGGTGAGGGCGAGCAGCGCGGGCGTGCGGCCGGCCTCGAGGTGGTGCAGGGCCGGGACGGGGATCCGCTGCGGCAGCCGCATCGACCCGTCGGAGCCGACCTGGCGGGTGCGGTGGCCGAGGTCGTGGTTGTGCCAGCGGTGCGCGAGGTCCTCGAGATAGGCGTCGGGGTCGAATCCCGTGGGCTGGTCGATCGTGGGCAGCATCTCGTCGCGGATCAGGCGCATCGTCGCCTCCGCGATCCAGGCCTGGTCGAAGGACTCGGGGATGATGACCCGGTCGTCGAGCGCCCCGAGATAGGCGATCAGGGAGTGGGGGCCGTTGAGCAGGCGGAGCTTGACCTGCTCGTAGCGTTCGACCTCGGAGGCGTCGGGGGTGAGGATCGCGCCGCCGCGCTCCCAGGCGGGGCGTCCCGCGGCGAAGTCGTCCTCGACCACCCACATCGAGAACCGCTCGGCGCGCACCGGGGCCTCGTCCCGCACGCCCAGCAGCGCGGCGACCTCGTCGCTCGTGGCCGCTGTCGTCGCCGGGACGATCCGGTCCACCATCGCGTCGGGGAAGGAGACGCGCTCCTGCACGTAGCGCAGCACGTCCTCGGGGGCGTTCGAGAGCTCGAGGAACTCCTCGACCATTCGGCGTGCGGTGCGGCCGGCGGCGGAGACGTTGTCGCAGGGCAGCACCGTGAACGGCTCCCCGCCCTCGGCGCGGGCGCCGAGGCCCCGGGCGAGCAGGCCGATCACGGTGCGCGGTGTGCCGGCGCCCTCGAGATCGGCGCGCAGGGCGGGGTCGTCCACATCCAGCCGGCCGGTGCGCGGGGAGACGTAGTAGCCGCCCTCGGAGACGGTGAGGGTCAGCAGGCGGCGGTGCGGGTCCGCGATCTCGCGCACCACCCGGCCCGGTTCCTCGGTCATCACGCCGAAGCCGCGGTGCACGTCCACCAGGTCCGCGCGGGTGCCCGCGTCGGACATCTCGAGGACGGAGTAGATCCCGTCCTGGCGCATCATCGGTTCGATCACCGAGCGCGAACGGTTCGCGAAGCCGATGATGCCCCAGTCGCCCTCCTCCGCGGCGAGGGCGCGGGCGGTGTGCACGGCGGCGTGCGCACGGTGGAAGGCGCCGAGGCCCAGGTGGATGATGCCGGCACGCGCCGGGTCCAGGGGGGCGGAGGCGCCCAGCTGCGGCAGGCCGCCGAGGCGGGAGCGGTTGAGCCGGGGTGCGGGGGCGACGTCGGACACGGGACCTCCTGGTCGATGCGAGATCGCGGGGACGCCGCGATGCGATGTCCCGAGGGTGGCGGGGGTGCCGATCGAGCATCGCACCCTCACCGTGCGTTTCGCATAACAGAACGCATGTTTCGGAACACGCAACAGCTTAACAAGGCGGGCGTCCGACGGGAATCTCCGCGGCCGACGGCCCGACGAGCGGGCCCCGGGACGTCTCCTCGCATCCCGGGGCCCCGCCCGTCGGCCGACCCGCTCGCCGGCCGGCCCGCCGGCTGTCAGACCTCGTCGCCGGCGGTGATCGCCTCGGCCTCCTCGGCGGCGCTCAGGTGGTGCTCCTGGCCGACCGCGGCGAGGTGCCGTCGGCCGATCGTCAGAATGGCCATGCTGAGCGCGAGGGCGAGCGCCGCGAGCAGGTAGGGGGCCCCGGCGGTGGTCGCCGCCGCGAGGGGTCCGGCCACGGCCGGGGCGATCGCGCCGCCCAGGAAGCGCACGCCCGAGTAGGCCGAGCTCGCCACGCCGCGCGGCAGATCGGTGGCCTCCATGACCGTCTCGGTCAGCGCCGTGTTCATGATGCCCAGCAGCAGGCCGCCGATCACGATCAGCACGGTCATCGCGGTCATCGAGGCGTGGACCAGGGCGAGCGCCACCATCAGCACGGTGAGCAGGCCGAGCGTGGTCAGCAGCGTCGGGATCAGGCCCAGGCGTCGCGTCAGCACGGGCGCGGCGAACACCGAGGTGATCGCGAGCGCGAGGCCCCAGCCGAAGAACCCCCCGCCGATGCCCATCGCGCCGAACTCCATGCCGTGCGCGGCCGCGGCGGCCTCGAGCGGGAACGGCGAGTAGGCCAGCAGCGTGAAGAAGCCGAAGTTGTAGAAGATCGCGGTCAGCGCCAGGGTGCGCAGCGCCGGATTCCCCAGCGCCTTAAGCGCCGCGAGCGGCGAGACGTGCGCGGGCTTCGCCTCGCGCTGCAGCAGCACCGCGATCGCGAGCGCGCCGATGCCCATCAGCACCGCGGTGCCGGCGAACGGGGCGCGCCAGGAGATCGAGCCGAGCAGGCCGCCGAGCAGCGGACCGAGAGCCATGCCGATCCCGAGCGCGGTCTCGTAGAGGATGATCGCGCCGCCGCTCGGTCCCGCGGTCGCGCCGACGATCGCGGCGAGGGCGGTCGAGATGAACAGCGCGTTGCCGAGGCCCCAGCCCGCCCGCAGGCCGATGATCTCGTTGACGGACCCGGCGCCTGAGGCGAGCGCCGCGAAGAGCACCACGAGCACGAGGCCGATCATCAGCGTGCGCTTCACGCCGACGGCGGAGGCGAACCAGCTGGTGAAGAACATGGCGATCGCGGTGATGAAGAGATAGCTGGTGAACAGCAGCATCGCCTGCGAGGGGGAGGCGTCCAGCTGCGTGCTGATCGCGGGGAGGATCGGGTCCACCAGGCCGATGCCCATGAAGGACACGGTCGCGGCGAAGGCGATCGCCCACACCGCGCGCGGCTGGTGGAAGGCGTCGCGCAGGGTGGGCGCCGACGGGGCCGCCTGCGCGGCGGCCTGGGGGGTCGTGGTCATGCGGGACTTCTTTCCGGGGAGGGGAAGGGGTGGGCGAGGTGCGGCGGCTCAGCCGTCGTGCGACTCGAGGATCCGGGCCAGGAGCTCGGAGGCGCGGGCGAGGGTCGCCAGGTCCTCCTCGGGCAGGGGCTCGAGGAGGGCGCCGACACCGTTGGCGAGCTGTCCGCGCCAGGCGGCCAGCTGTGCGGAGCCGGCCTCGGTGGTGCTGACCAGGGAGGAGCGGGAGTCGGTCGGGTCCGCCTCGCGGCGCACCAGGCCCTCCTCCTCCAGGCGCTTGATGACGGTGGTCGCGGTGGGGCGGGAGACCCTCTCGCGCTCGGCGATCTCGCTCAGGCGCAGCGGCCCGAGGCGTTCGATCGTCGCCACCACCCGCCAGGACACCGAGCCGACGCCCACCTCCGAGCGGCGTGCGGCGAGCCGGGCGAACTGGCTGCACACGAGCGCGAGGTGCTGGGGCAGCTCGGCGAGGGCGGGATCGGCGGCCGACGGGGTCGCGGCGTCCAGTGCGGCATCGCCCTCCGGCCCCGACGTGGTGCCGGCAGGGGTCTGCGGGGAGGGGGTGGAAGGCGGTGTTCTGGTCACGAGGGTCGATACTAGTTTGCATTGCTAACTATGGCAAGGGGGTGCTCACCGCCTCGCCGCCCCTTGTCGGCCTGAGCACCCTCATCGCCGTTCCGCACCTCGTCCCGTGCCCGCCCCGCGACCCCTCCTCGTGGAGCGCGAAGCCGTCGGCCGTGCGTCTCGGCCTCCTTGCTGTCCGCCTTCTCCTCCTCCGCGCGAACTCGCGCCTGCGCGACCTTTCCTCCACAGCGGGCATCGATCCACATCGGCGCAGGTGGGGATGAACTCCAGGCCTTCCTCGACTGGACTGGAGGACCGCACTCCCGTCACTCGGTCGGAGGACGTCATGACCCTCATCGCCCCACCACCGCCCAGCCCCGACGTCGACCCGCCTTCGCCCGGCTCCGCTCCGCCCCCGCGGCTCGACCGCGAGGACGCCGAGCGGCTCGGCCGACGGATCCAGAACCAGGCCGCGGTGATCGCCCAGGCCACGTGCGAGTTCCTGCTGATGCTCGCGGAGTTCGACACGCGCGAGGGTGTGCGGTTCTACGAGGGGCTGAAGTCGACCGCGCACTGGCTCGGCTGGGCCTGCTCGATGGCCGCTGGCACCGCGCGGGAGCACCTCCGCGTCGCCCGCGCGCTGCCCGCGCTGCCGCTCACCGTCGCCGAGTTCCGTGCAGGGAGGCTCTCCTACTCCAAGGTCCGCGAGATCACCCGCGTCGCGGATCGCGTCGAGGAGGAGGTCCTGGTCGAGATGGCGCGCGCGATGACCGCCTCCCAGCTCGCGCGCACGGTCTCCTCGTTCCGGGCGGTCGACGGCTCCCGGCTCGACCAGGACTCGCGGCGCGAGGCGCGCTGGCATGTGCGGGAGGACGGCATGGTCGAGATCCGCGCGGTCCTGCCCGCGGAGACCGGCGCCGAGCTCCTCACCGCCCTCGAACTGGCGCTGGACCGCGACGGCACGGCCCCGCCCTCGAGCACTGGGACGGCCGCATGCTCCGCCTCATCCTCGCGCGCCGCGGCAGAGCCCGACCACGACGGCTCCTCCGCGATCGCCGAGCGCTGCGCCGAGATCACGACCGAGGCGACCCTCGACCAGCGTCGCGCCGACGCCCTCCACGACCTTGCCCGCACCTATCTCGCCGCCGAGCCAGATGACCGCTCCGGCGAGGATCGCCATCTCGTGGTCGTGCAGGTCGACGCCGAGTCACTCTCCGAACGCGTTCCCGCGGGAACGCTTCCGCGCTGCGGAGTCGCAGGCGGCGGACCCCTCGAGCCCCGTACCGCCGAACGCCTCGCCTGCACCGGGAAGGTCTCGCTCGCCCTCGCCGACGTCCACGGCGAGATCCTCCACCTCGGCCGCGCCCGGCGCCTCGCCTCCCGGGCCCAGCGCCGCGCCCTGCGACTCCGCGACGGGACCTGCGTCTTCCCCGGCTGCCACCAGAGCAAGCACCTCGACGCCCACCACCTCACGCCCTGGTCGGAGGGCGGGCCGACGGATCTCGACGAGCTCGCGCTGCTGTGCCGGCGCCACCACGTGATGGTCCACGAGGGCGGGCTGCGGCTGGTCCGCGCCGCCTCTGCGCCGGGCGGCGTGGGCCCCCGATTCCAGGTGCTCGATGCCGGCGGCCGGCCAGTGCAGGCGCGATGGCCCGCCATGCTCGAGCGGCTGATCCTCCGCCCGGAGGTGACGAGGAGCGTAGAGGCGCCCAGTGCTCAGGGAGGGACCGGCACGACGGCCACCGGCGGGGCCATAGGCGACGGACCGGTCGACGACGACGCCTCGGCGGATGGCAGCGCCCCGGGCACGTCCGACAGCCGCGACCCCGGACGGATCGCGGCCACCACGGGCGGGGCAGGATTCCGCCTTGCCGACTGCGTGCAGGCGATGTGCGAGAGCGTGCTGGCCCGGGCCGCGTGAGCGCGGTGGCGACCTCGTCCTCGTCACCGAAGGTGAACAGGGCAGGCGCCATGAGCACGCGCTGGCCGTGCGCCTCACAGAGGTCGGTGTCCCGCTTGCCGGGATCCGCGCCGGCTCCTCGCGCCGGCCCTCGATCGCCGCGGGGCTCGAGGCGCTGCAGACGGTCGCGGACAGCACACGGCCGGGCTGCGCCGTCCGGCCCCTCGTCCGTGAGGCCAGGCGTGTCCCGGGCGAGCCTGTTCAGGCCGTGCGGCCCGTGAGCTCCTTCGCCGCCCCCTGGGCCTTGAGCGCCAGCTCGACGGCCTTGAAGGCGTGCTCCTGGGTCATCGCGTTCTCGGTCCGATTCAGCACGTCCAGCACCAGCTCGCCGAAGAAGGGGTAGCCCACCTTTCCGTCGGCCTCGAGGCGGTGCTCGCCCTCGGAGTCCACGAGGATGACCTGGTTCGGGCCGTTGTCGGTGGTGACGTCGACGTACTTGCGCAGCTCGAGGTAGCCCTCGGTGCCCACCACGAAGGTGCGGCCGTCGCCCCAGGTGCGCAGGCCCGACGGGGTGAACCAGTCCACGCGGACGAAGCCCGTCGCCCCGGAGGAGAGCGCGACGTGCGCGTCGCCGAAGTCGTCGAGCTCGGGATGCTCGGGGTGGCCGAAGTTGCCGATCGAGGAGGAGAGGATCTCCGCGTCCTCGGAGCCGGTGAAGGTGAGCATCTGCTCGAAGTTGTGCGAGCCGATGTCGGTGAGGATGCCGCCATAGCGGGCCCGCTCGAAGAACCAGTCGGGACGGGTCGAGGGATCGCCCATGCGGTGCGGGCCCATGCCGGTGACCTGCAGGACCTTGCCGATCGCGCCCTTCTGGATGAGCTGGGTGGCGAGCACCGCGGCCTCCACGTGAATGCGCTCGGAGTAGTAGACCATGTACTTCTTCCCGGTCCGCGCGACGGCCGCCTTCGCCTCGGCGAGCTGCTCGAGGGAGATCAGCGGGGTCTTGTCCGTGAAATAGTCCTTCCCGGCCTCCATCACGCGGATGCCGAGCGGGGCCCGGTCCACGGGGACGGCCGCGGCGGCGATCAGGTGCACCTCCGGGTCGGAGAGCACCTCCTCCTCGCTCGTGGCGATGGTGACCTCGGGGAACTGCTCCTTGAACGCGGCGGCGCGCTCGGGCTGCGGGTCGAACACCCACTTCAGCGTGCCGCCCGCACCGAGCAGGCCCTGGGTCATCCCGCCGATGTGGCCGTGGTCGAGATGCATCGCGACGAACACGAACTCGCCGGGCTCGACCACCGGCTTCGGCATCGCGGCGGGGGCGTAGTTGGCACCTTCGGAGACGGCCATCGACAGTCCTTTCGGTCGAGAGTGCGGGCTGGGGCCCGGTCGGAGTCGCCACCAGTGTCGTGCACCACGAGGTGCGATGGCGCGGAGTGCCGGGGGTTGCCAGTCGCGCGGGGCGGCGCCGCCGCGCGGGCCGCGACCTCCGTCGGCCCTCCCTTCCGGCGTGACCTCGGACAACCCCGGCTCGTCGGGCACGGCCGACGGGCCTATCGTGGACCTGAACCCCCACACTGCGGTGCCCGTGCACGAGCGCGCCCGTCCCGCTCGAGGGCGGGCCCGGGAAGGACCCCCGTGATCGACGCCCTCGCGAACAGCCCCCTGCTCACGCTGTTCCTGGTCGTCGCGACCGGGGCCGTGCTCGGAGCCATCCCCTTCGGCCGGATGCGCTTCGGCGCCGCGGGCGCCCTGTTCACGGGCCTGGCGCTGTCCGCGATCGCCCCGCAGCTCGGCGACGGCATGCAGATCGTGCAGACCCTCGGGCTCGCCCTGTTCGTCTACACCGTCGGCATCTCCGCCGGCGCCACCTTCTTCGCCACGCTGAACAAGCAGCTGCCGCTGCTGGGCGCTGCGACCGTCGCCACCGTCATCGCCGCGCTCGCGACGATCCTGCTCGGCCACGCCCTCGGGATCGAGCGGGACCTGGGCCTGGGCCTGTTCACCGGCGCGCTCACCGCCGCCCCCGCGCTCGATGCCGCCTCGCGCCTGACCGGCACGGCGGGACCGTCCGTCGGCTACTCCTTCGGCTATCCGATCGGCGTGATCGTCGGGATCGTGCTGGTCTCCATGGTCGTGGGCCGTGCCTGGCCCGGCCGGGGCGACACCCCCGCGCTCGCCGGGACCAGCCTCGCCTCCACCACCGTGCTCGTCCACCGCACCGTGAATCTGCGCGACGTGCCGCAGTGGTACCAGCAGCGGGTGCGCTTCTCCTACCTGCGCCGGGACGGCACGGTACGCGTGATCGTGCCCGGCGAGGACCTGCTGGCCGGGGACGAGGTGGTCGCCGTCGGAATGCCCGAGGCGGTCGAGGAGGTCGTCGCCGAGCTCGGCGAGCGCTCGACCCGGCACGTCGCCCACGACCGCTCCCTGGTCGAGTTCACGCGCATGACCGTCTCGAACCCGGACCTCGCCTCCCGCTCCATCGCCGAGCTGAACCTGCCCGTCCGCTTCGGCGCCGTGGTCACCCGGGTGCGGCGCGGGGACCTGGAGCTGCTGGCCCGCGACGACCTCATCCTCGAGCCCGGGGACCGCATCGCCGTGGTCGTGGACCGGGCGGAGCTCGACGCCGTGCACCGCTTCCTCGGCGACTCCGACCGCCAGGTGAGCGAGCTGGACGTGCTCTCCCTCGGCCTCGGGCTGATGCTCGGCGTGGGCCTGGGCATGGTCACCGTGCCGATGCCGGGCGGGAGCGCCTTCTCCCTCGGCCCGGCCGCGGGACCGCTGATCGTCGGCATGGCCCTCGGGGCACTGCGCCGCACCGGCCCGATCGTCTGGTCCCTGCCGGGCGGTGCGAACACCACCGTGCGCCAGCTGGGGCTGCTGCTGTTCCTCGCCGCGCTCGGCCTCACCGCCGGGCCCGAGGTCGCCGCCGTCCTCGCCTCGCCGATGGCCTGGCGCGCCGCGCTGCTGTCCGTGGTCGTCTCCGCGCTCTCCTGCGTGGTGCTGCTGCTGGCCGCCCGCTGGGTGCTGGACCTCTCCGCCGCGCGCTCCGCCGGCGCTGTCGCGGGCTTTCTCGGCCAGCCCGCGGTGCTGGACGCCGCGAACTCCCGCAAGGCCGACGAGCGGATCGAGACCGCCTACGCCACCCTCTTCGCCTTCGCGATGGTGGTGAAGATCCTGCTGGTCCCGGTCATCTGGAACGTGCAGGGCTAGCGTTCGACCATGGAACTGTTCACCACGACCTGGGCCGCGCTGCGCCGCGCCGTCCACGAGCTGCCCGAGCACGCCTTCTCCCTGCCCTCGGGATGCCGCGGCTGGCTGGTGCGCGACCTCGTCGGCCACCTCGTGATCGACGCCCAGGACGTGCTGATCACGTTGGCGACCCCGGCGGAGACCGCCCCGACCGCGGACGCGCTGAGCTGCTGGACGCCGACGCCCACCCCGCCCGACGGCACCGATCCGCACGACGCCCTCACCGTGCGCCTCGCCGCCGCGTACGAGGATCCGGGACTGCTTCGGAAACACCTGGAGGATCTCGGCGGGGCCGCCGAGCGGGCCGCGCTGCTCGCGGATCCGGACCTGCCCGTCACCACCCAGGGAATGAGCCTGACCGTGCGGGACTTCCTTCACGCCTATGTGCTCGAGTGGACGCTGCACCACCTGGATTTGATCGCTTGCCTCGACCCCGAGGGCGCCCCCGCCCCTCCGCCAGCCGCCGGACTCGCCGAGGCCCGCGACATGGTCGAGCGCCGGCTTCGGGTGCGGCTGCCTGCGGGATGGTCCGACGCCGACGCGCTGCGCCGAGCGACCGGGCGCGAGAGCCTCACCGATGCGCAGCGGGCCGAGCTCGAGGAGCTCGGCCCGCGCGGGGCGATGCTGCCGCTGTCCTTCGGGTGAGCGGCCCCGTCGTCAGCCGCCGACCACCGCGCCGTCGGCCGCGGTCAGCGGCACCGCCGCCGGGCGCTCGACGGTGCTGGTGATCTCGACGCGCGTGCCCGACGCGGCGGCCTCGAGCACTCCGTTCATCACCTCGAGCACGTGCTGGCCGAGCTCGCCGGAGGCCCGCAGGTCCGCGCCGCGCACGGCCATGTCCTGCAGCCCGATCCCGCGCCCGGCCCGCTCGTAGCCGCCGGTCACGGGGAGGGTCTCCCAGCTCTCGCCGCCGAGCGCGTGCAGGCGCACGTCCCCGTCGAAGCGGTTCGGATCCGGGACGGCGAGGGACCCGGCCGTGCCGTGGATCTCGATCGGGTGGGCGGCGGTCGCGACCGCGTCGAAGCTCATCACGAGCGTGGACAGCACCCCCGACTCGTGCACCAGCACGCCGGTGACGTGCGTGTCCGTGGTGACAGGGATGGTCTCGCCCTCGCGGGGTCCGGAGCCGATGGTGCGCTCGGTGCGCAGCCGGCTCGCCGCACCGATCACGGCCTCGACCGGGCCCAGCAGCGTGACCAGGGCGTGGATGTAGTAGGGGCCCATGTCCAGCAGCGGGCCGCCGCCGGGGACGTAGTAGAAGTCCGGCTGCGGGTGCCAGCGCTCATGCCCCGGGGTGACCATGGTGGCGGTCGCCGCGATCGGGGTGCCGATCACGCCGTCGTCGATCACCGCGCGGGCGGTCTGCGTGCCGGTCCCGAGCACGGTGTCCGGGGCTGAGCCGGTGAGGACGCCCGCCTCGACGGCCGCCTCCAGCACGCGGGTGCCCTCCTCGGTGGTGACGGCGAAGGGCTTCTCCGAGTAGACGTTCTTGCCCGCGGCGATCGCGCGCAGGTCCACCTCGGCGTGCGCGGCGGGGATGGTGAGGTTCAGGACGGTGTCCACCTCGGCGTCGGCGATCAGCTCGTCGACGGTCAGCACCCGCACCCCCTCGCGTCCCTCGGCCGCGGCCTCCGCGCGGGCGCGGTCGAGGTCCGCGACGGCGACCAGCTGCACGTCGGGCAGACGGTCGAAGCTCTCCAGGTACTGGCGCGAGATGACCCCGCAGCCGATCATGCCGACCTTCATCGGGTCGCCTCCTTCGCTCGGGTCCTGCCGTGGTCGCCGTAGGGCATGTCGCTGCCGCGCGCGGCCCAGAGCATGCCGCGCTCTACGAGGGTGCGGACGTTCGGGTCCTCGAGCACCTCGACGCGGTGCCCGGGGGTGGTCACGAAGATGCGGCCCTTGCCCCACAGCCGCGTCCACAGCGCGGGGGAGGTGATCTCGCGGTGCCAGGGATCCCAGTCGCGGACCTTCTGGGTGGTGGTGGCGAGGACGTCGCAGTAGTCGTCGGCCAGCACCCAGTACTGCTCGGTGACCAGGTCGAAGTCGCTGATCCCGGCGGTGATCGGGTGGTCCGCGGCCTCCGGGAGCATGTTCACGGTGTAGGGGACGTAGTTGTCGGCCTGCTCGCCTGTGCGCTCGTCGGGGTGCTTGCCGGGGTGGCAGCCGAACTGCCCGCCGATGAGGGTGAGGTAGTCGGACTCGTTGCGGTAGCTGTCGGCGATCCCGCCGTGCCAGCCGGCCATGCCGGTGCCGGCCTCGATCGCGGCGCGCAGTCCCTCGAACTGGGGCCGCTCGATGGTGCTCATGGTGTTGCACTGGACGATCAGGTCGACCGTGGCCATGTACTCGGCGTCGGCGTAGATCGCCGGGGACTCCTCGATGCGGACGCTGAACCCGTTCTCCTCGAGGAAGGGGAGGAACATGTCGGTCGCCTCGACGGGCTGGTGGCCGTCCCAGCCGCCGCGGACGACGAGGGCGACTCGGGTGGGTGCGGTGCTCATGCGGTGGTCTCCTCGGTGGTGGGGTTTTCGACGGGGGTCCAGCGCGAGCCGTCGGCGTCGCTGGCCTCGACGGCGGCGAGGACGCGCTGGACGTGCAGCGCCTCGGCGAAGGACAGCGAGGGGTCGGTGCCCTCGCCGATCGCGCGGACCAGGTCGGCGATCTCGTGGGTGAAGGTGTGCTCGTAGCCGAGGCCGTGGCCGGTGGGCCACCAGGCCGCGGCGTAGGGGTGCTCCGGCTCGGTGGTGAGCACGCGGGTGAATCCCTGGCGGCCCGCGGGGGCGGTGGCGTCGTAGATCTCCAGCTCGTTCATCCGCTCGAAGTCGAAGGCGATCGAGCCCTTCGCACCGTTGATCTCCACGCGCATCGCGTTCTTGCGGCCCTGCGCCATGCGGGTCGCCTCGAAGGCGCCGAGCACGCTGCCGGCGAAGCGGGCGGAGAACAGGGCGACGTCATCGACCGTGACCTGGCCGCGCTCGCCGGAGGCATCGCCCTTCCCGCCGAGGCCCTGCGCGGTCCCGGCCGCGGGACGGGTGGGGACGACGGTGGCGAGGGTGCCGGAGACCTGTTCGATGTCGAGCCCGGTGAGCCACTGGGTCAGGTCGATGACGTGCGCGCCGATGTCCCCGAGCGCCCCGGAGCCGGCCTTGTCCTTGTCGAGCCGCCAGGTCATCGGGGCGTCGGCGTCGGAGAGCCAGTCCTGCAGGTACTGGGCGCGCACCTGCCGGATCTCGCCGACGAACCCGTCGGCCACCAGCTGGCGCGCGTAGGCGAGCGCCGGGGTGCGGCGGTAGGAGAAGCCGCAGATCGAGCGGATCCCCCGGGCTGCGGCGTCGGCCGCGGCGCGGGCCATCTCCTCGGACTCCGCGACCGAGTTCGCCAGCGGCTTCTCGCACAGCACGTGCTTGCCGGCCGCGAGCGCGGCGAGCGCGATCTCGTGGTGGGTGTCGCCCGGGGTGCAGATGTCGATGACGTCGATCTCCGGGTCCTCGACGAGTTCCTGCCAGCGGGTGGTGTGGCGGGCGAAGCCGTACTGCTCGGCGGCGTCGGCGACCGCGGAGGCGGTGCGGCCCGCGATGGTGTGCAGCATCGGGGAGGCCGGCAGGTCGAAGAAGCGGTGCGCGGTGCGCCAGGCGTGGGAGTGGGCGGCGCCCATGAAGCCGTAGCCGATCAGGCCGACGTTCAGGGGGGTCGAGCGGGCAGGCGTCGAGGTCACGACGGGGACGTCTCCTTCGAGGTCGGGGTCGGAATCACGTGCCGGTGGCCGTGGACATGTTGTTGATCAGAAATCGGCAGGGGACCGGCGGGTCAGGACGATCAAGGGTGCTTCCTCTCGATCCAGGAGACGGGGCGGTCGAACACCGGCTGCAGCGCCGCGCGCGCCGCGCCGTGCAGCGCGGGGTCCGCGAGGCCGTCGGCCCGCTCGATCGCGACAGGGCCGGCCTCGGCGGCCAGGGCGTGGCGGTCCACGGTCTCCTGCACCACCGGGGAGATCTCCTCCGCGATCGGTGCGAGATAGCCGGAGAGCACCACCGTGGACAGGTCCAGCACGTTCAGGGCGTTGGCGATCGCGAGGCCGAGCGAGCGGCCGATCACGCCGATCACCTCGGCACGGCTCGAGCTGCGCGCGAGCTCCTCGACGAGGTCCTCGATCCGCACCTCGTCGGAGAGACCGGCCTGGCGCACCAGAGAGAGGTAGGAGATGTAGGCCTCGAGGCAGCCGCGCCGCCCGCAGCGGCAGCGCCGCCCGTCGGGCGCGACGACCGTGTGCCCGAACTCGCCGGCCCAGCCGTGCGCGCCCTCGAGGATCGCGCCGTCCAGCACCACCGCGCCGCCGACGCCGGTCGAGCCGCGCACGTAGAGGAACGACTCTCCCGGCCTGCGGTCGATCTCGGTGAGCACCGAGAGGCGGTTGTCGTTCTGGGCGCCGACGGGCCAGTCCGCGGGCGCCAGCAGCTCCTGCAGGCGGACGACGACGGGGACGTCCGCCCAGTCCAGGCCCGGGGCGGAGAGGATCCGGCCGTCCTCGGGGGAGAGGCGGCCCGGGATCGCGGCGGTCACGCCGACCACCGGCAGCCCCGGCGCCTGCTCCCGCACCTCGTGGACGAGCTGGGCCGCGAGTGTCAGGGCGTCCTCGGCCGTGCCCTCGGCGACCCGGTGGTAGGTGGTGCGGCGCGCGAGCTCGGCGCCGGGGAGGTCGATGCCGAGGCAGGAGATGTGGTCAGCGGCGATCTCGAGCCCGATCGCGAGCAGCGTCCCGGAGGCGGGGCGCAGCGGCACCATCGGCCGCCCGGCGCCCGCCGCGACCGGCTCGCCCTCGGTCACCAGGCCCGCGCCGATCAGCTCCTCGACGAGCTTGGAGACGGTGGGCTTGGTGAGCTGCGTGAGCGTCGCGAGGCCCGCGCGGGAGGTGGGGGAGGGGGCGGTCTGGAGGGCGCGCAGCACGGCGGAGAGGTTGTGCTCGCGCAGGTGGGTGGACTGCATCGGGTCCGTCCTCTCGTGCTCGTCCGTGCTCGTCGTCGTCGTCGGCGTTCGGGGTTCGTCGGCTCCCCGGGTTGTGCGGGACAGCCTCCCATGCGTAGATTAGTAACGGAAACTTACTAAGGGAAGGGGTGCACCCCGCCACGGTGGACCGCCGCCGTGCGCAGCACCCCCGACGACGCCGTCGACCACCACCGAGGAGCACCCCATGACCGCCCCCACCCCCACCCGTGACGACAAGTTCTCCTTCGGCCTGTGGACCACGGGCTGGCAGGCCCAGGACCAGTTCGGCTCCGCCACCCGCCCGCCGCTCGAGCTCACCGCGCACGTCCGCAAACTCGCCGAGCTCGGCGCCTGGGGCTTCACCTTCCACGACAACGACGTGATCCCCTTCGACGCCACCCCCGAGGAGCGCTCTCGGATCATCGACCAGCTGAAGAAGGTCACCGAGGAGACCGGCCTGGTGATCGAGATGGTCACCACCGACACCTTCGCCCACCCCGTCTTCAAGGACGGCGCCTTCACCTCCAACGACCGCTCCGTGCGCCGCTTCGGCCTGCGCAAGGTGCTCGCCAACGTCGACCTCGCCGCCGAGCTCGGCGCGAGCACCTTCGTGATGTGGGGCGGGCGCGAGGGCTCCGAGTACGACGGCTCCAAGGACCTCCACGCCGCGCTCGAGCGCTACCGCGAGGGCCTCGACACCGTCGCCGGCTACATCAAGGACAAGGGCTACGACCTGCGCATCGGCCTCGAGCCCAAGCCCAACGAGCCCCGCGGCAACATCTTCCTGCCCACCGTCGGCCACGCCCTGGCCTTCATCGAGCAGCTCGAGCACGGCGACATCGTGGGCATCAACCCCGAGACCGGCCACGAGCAGATGGCGACCCTGAACTACACCCACGGCCTCGCCCAGGCGCTGTGGAGCGACAAGCTCTTCCACATCGACCTCAACGGCCAGCACGGCCCGATGTACGACCAGGACCTCGTGTTCGGCCACGGCGACCTGATCAGCGCGTTCTTCACCGTGGACCTGCTCGAGAACGGCTTCCCCTCGAAGCCCGGCGCCTACGAGGGCGCTCGCCACTTCGACTTCAAGCCCTCCCGCACCGAGCACGAGCAGGGCCAGTACGACTCCGCGGCCGCGAACATGGAGATGTACCTGATGCTCAAGGAGCGCGCGATCGCGTTCCGTCAGGACTCCGAGGTGCAGGAGGCCATGGCCTACTCCGGCATCGAGGAGCTCTCCCAGCCCACTCTCGGCGAGGGCGAGACCCTCGCGGACCTCCTCGCGGACCGCTCCACCTTCGAGGACTTCGACGCCGATGCGGCAGGGGAGCGGAATTACGGCTTCGTGCGCCTGCAGCAGCTGGCCATGCAGCACCTCCTCGGCTTCCGCGCCTGACTCGGGCCCGCGCACGCGCCGGCACTGCCCCGGGCCGAGGCCGGCTTCCGGGGCGGCCGGTCGCTCCTCGCCCGTACCCTGGCCTCGTGCGCGGTGCGCGTCCGCGCCCCGCCGGCCGCCTGACAGGCCCCGTCTCACCTGCTCTTCCGTCCCGACCCGCTCGCAAAGGACCCCTCATGGCCCCCCTCGTCCTCGGCATCGACTCCTCCACCCAGTCCACGAAGGCGCTGCTCGTCGACGCCGAGACCGGGCAGGTGCTCGAGGAGCGCCGCGCCTCCCATCCCGACGGCACCGAGGTCGACCCCCGCGCCTGGCTCCGGGCGGTCGACGAGGCGGCGGGCCCCCTGCTCGAGCGGGCCGACGCCCTCGCCGTCGGGGGCCAGCAGCACGGCATGGTGCTGCTCGACGAGGCGGGCGAGGTGGTGCGTGATGCGCTGCTGTGGAACGACACCCGCTCCGCCGACGCCGCGACCACGCTGATCGAGGAGATGGGCGGGCCGCAGGCGAGCGTCGAGGAGATCGGCAGCCTCATGGTCGCCTCCTTCACCGCGTCCAAGCTGCGCTGGGTGCGCGACGAGGAGCCCGAGAACGCGCGGCGTGCTGCGCAGGTGCTGCTCCCGCATGACTTTGTCTCCCTCCACCTCGCCGAGTCCGGCACCGCCCCGTTCACCGACCGCGGCGACGCCTCCGGCACCGGCTACTACTCCACCCGCGAGGAGGCATGGAAGCCCGAGCTCGTCGAGGCCGCGCTCGGGAAGGGCCTCGAGCTGCCGCGCCTGCCCGAAGCCCCGAACGACGTCATGGCCCGCACCGCCTCCGGGGCCGCGATCGCGGCCGGCACCGGCGACAACATGGGCGCCGCGCTCGGCCTGTCGCTGGGCCCCGGCGACGTCTCCGTTTCGATCGGCACCTCCGGGGTGTGCGCGATGGTCAGCGATGCGCGTCCCGGCGATGCCAGCGGCACGGTGACCGGCTTCGCCGACGCGACCGGCCGCTTCCTGCCCATGACCACCACCATCAACGCCTCCCGCATCCTCGAGGCCGGCCGCGCCCTGCTCGGCGTCAGCCACGAGGAGATGGCCGAGCTGGCGCTCGCCTCCGAGCCCGGCGCGCGCGGCGTGACCCTGCTGCCCTACTTCGACGGGGAGCGCACCCCGAACCGGCCCCACGCCCGCGCCACCCTGACCGGCATGAGCACCTCCACCAGTCGCGAGGACGTGGCCCGCGCCTACGTCGAGGCCCTGCTGTGCTCGCTCGCCGACGGGATCGCCGCCCTCGAGGAGCGCACCGGCACGGCCGCCCGTCGCATCACCCTGATCGGCGGCGGCGCCCGCTCCCGCGCCGTCCAGCAGCTCGCGCCCGCGATCTTCGGCCGCGAGGTCACGATCGCGCCCGACGGGGAGTACGTCGCCCTCGGCGCCGCCCGTCAGGCCGCCTGGGCGCTCGCCGGTACCGAGGAGCCCCCGGCCTGGGAGATCAGCGGCTCGCGGATCGTCACGGCCGACGCGACGCCGCAGGTGCTCGAGGCGTACCGGGAGCTGAAGGAGCGCACCGCGGACTGGAGCTGAGGGCCCGCTCAGCTCTCCGTCAGCGGCACCCGCATGCTCGCCTGCACCGGCAGGTGGTCGCTCGGGAACACCCCGCCCGGCCGCTCGGCGTTGATCGAGGCCTCGAGCACCTCCACGCCGGGGCTCGCGAGGATCCAGTCGATGCGGAAGTCGGAGACCTCGACCTCGCCGAAGTGGGGGAAGGTGCCCCAGCCGGGCGTGGTGCGCTCGGCCGCCTCTCGCCAGGTGTCCTGCAGGCCGAACTCCTCGACCAGCACCTCGTAGGCGGGGGAGTCCCCGGCGACAGAGTTGAAGTCGCCGGTGACCAGCGCCGGCAGGTGCAGCAGGTGGAACTGGCGCAGGTGGTCGGCGATGAGCTGGGCGCCCTTGACCTTCGCCTGCGTGATCACATGGTCGAGGTGGGTGTTCAGGTGCACGAGCTCCCCGCCGGTCTCGCGGTCGCGGAAGCGCGCCCACACCGCGACCCGCGGGCCGGCGTTCCCCCAGGTCGCCGAGCCGATCTCGCGCGGCCTGTCCGAGAGCCAGAACTGGTTCCAGGCCACGAGCTCGAGGCGGTCCGTGTCGTAGAGGATCGGGTTGATCAGCCCGTCGCTGCCGCCGCGCGTACCCATGCCGAGGCGCCGGTACGTCGGCCCCAGTCCCCGCTCGACCGGCCCGAAGGTGTGCTCCTGCATCTCCTGCAGTCCCACCAGGTGAGGGCGCTCGGCGGCCAGCAGCGCCTCGATCGCGGGGGCGCGGTGGGGCCAGTGCCCGGGATCGGCCGCGGTGGTCGTGTCGGTCGCGAACAACGCGTTGAAGCTCATCACCCGCAGCGGCGCGAGATCGGCCGACGGGGCGGGCAGGGCGGGACTGGTCATGCAGGAACTCCTGGGTGGGGCGGTGCGAGGGAAGGGTGGACGGGGGCGGCTGTGAGGGGCACCGATGGCCGGACGGTGGGCGGGGACCGTCGGCGTCGGTCCGCCCCCGCTCACCAGTACCGCTCGAGCGCCTCCTCGACGGAGGAGAGCGCCTCGAGGGAGCGCTCGTGATGGCGCACCACCACCCCGCTGGCGAGCACGTCGGCGAGATACATCTCGGCGATCCGGCTGGTCAGCGTGCCGACGCGCAGCGGCGCCCGGTCCTGCACGGCGAGCAGCACGTGATCGGCGATCTCCGCGGCCGGGGAGCTGGACAGCCTCGTGATCAGCACCGTGAGGCAGCCGCGCCGCTTCGCCTCGGCCAGCTGCGGCACGGTCTCGCTCGCCGTGCCCGTCTCCGAGACCGCCACGAACACGTCTCCGGGGCGGGAGGCCGCCAGCCCGATCACGGCCGACGGCGGATCGTGGAAGGTGGTGGCCGGGATGCCGAGGCTGCGCAGCTTGTGCTCGAGGGAGACCGCGACCACGTGCGCGGAGCCGGCGCCCGTGGCGAACACCTGCCGGGCATCCCCGAGGGCCTGCACGATCGTGGCGACCTCGGCCGGGTCCAGCAGACGGGAGGTCTCCTCGATCGAGCCGGTGGAGAGCACGCCGAGGCTGGCGATCAGCTCCGGCAGCGGAGTCTCGGACGTGATGTCCCCGGTGACCCGCGGGCCGCCGCCGGCGGCGGGTCGCTCCGCGGCCAGCACCAGCTCGGTGCGCAGCGTCGTGAACCGCTCGATGCCGAGGGTGCGGCACAGCCGGGTCACCGAGGCGGCAGAGGCGCCGGCGCGCTCGGCGTACTCCGTGATGGTCATCCGCCCCACCTCGGCGGGGGACTCGAGGGCGAGCACCGCCAGGCGCTGCAGCTGCGGAGGCAGCGTCGGCAGCGAGGTGCGCAGCAGCGCGAGGACGGGCGGATGCGCCGTCCCCGGGGCGCCGGAACCCGGTGCGTCGGGTGAGGTCGAGGGCATGGGGCCTTCCTGGTCGTGGGCTCCCGGACGGGGCCGGGCCCGTGTGCTGGGCATCATGGCATGTGGGGCAGGGCGAGCGGCGCGGGCAGGGCGGACGGCCCGGCGTGGGGCCCCGGGTGCTACTTCAGGGCGCCGGCGCTCAGGCCCTCCTGCACCTGCCTCTGGAAGAGGACGTACACGATCAGCACCGGGAGCATCGAGATGATCAGCCCGGCGAACAGCTGCGCCATCGACGTCGGTGAGGTCTCGTAGTTCTCCCCGAGGGCCAGCGCCGCCAGGCCCTGGCTGAGCACGAAGTTCGAGCGCTCCTCGTCCTGCTGCGGGTTCAGCACCTGCGGGAGCAGGAACTGGTTCCACTGCCCCAGCACGTTGAACACCCCGATCGAGATCAGCCCCGGCCGTGCCAGCGGCAGCATGATCCGGAAGAACACCCCGAAGTGCCCGGCGCCGTCGAGGAACGCAGCCTCGGCGAGCTCCTTGGGGAGGGTGCGGAAGAACCCGGTGAGGAAGAAGATCGAGAACGGCAGCGAGAACGCGGCGTAGACGAGCACCAGGCCCAGGTTCGTCGCGAACAGTCCGAGCCCCTGCACGATCCGCACCAGCGGCACGATCGCGAGGAACACCGGGAAGGTCATCCCCGCCAGGTACAGCCAGTACAGCACCCGGCTGCCGGGGAAGGGATAGCGCGCCATCACGTAGGCGGTCATCACCGACAGCAGCATCGTCAGCACCACTCCGCCGCTGACCACGATCACGGTGTTGGTGAAGAAGGCGCCGATGTTCGCCTGCTGCCAGGCGTCGACGTACACGCCCAGTCGCAGCTCGCCCGGCAGGCCGAAGGGGTCGTTGTAGATCTCCTCGTTGGTCTTCAGCGAGGAGGCGAGGATCCAGACCAGGGGTACGAGCACCACGAGCGCCCAGGGCACGAGCATCAGGTGCGGCAGGCCCGAGCCGCGGGGTCGACGGGGTCGATGCGGCCGACGGGGACCGTGCGGCCCGTCGGCCGACGGAGACGCCGTCGTCGCCGACGGGGCGGACCCGCCCGGGGAGT
>NZ_KV788758.1:0-7672 GCF_001807385.1 Brachybacterium sp. HMSC06H03
TCGGCCGGGTCGTCGGCGAGCGGGCCGGCCGGACCGTCGGAGGTGTCGTCGTCGGCGCCCGCGTCGGCGGTGCGCAGCGCGTGCCGCGCCTGCTCGAGCACCTCGGCGATCGTGGCCGCGAGCGTGTCGAAGGCCGCCGGTCCCGAGGAGCGGAGGTTCGCTCCCGGCCCCTCGGCCTGCGCGAGGAGCCCGCCGCCCACCGACGCGGCGACCAGTCGCGAGCGCGTCCCCCCGACATCCCCGGCGAGCACCAGCTGCTGGCGCATACGGCTCCCTCCTCCAGCGTTCCCCGTCGAGCGTCCCACATCGTAGGGCCCGCTCCGCCTGTCCTACGCTGTACCAAGCGACGCCCACCGATCATTGGAGACCACGTGAGCATCCCCCGCAGGGACCCGAGCCGCCTCGACGTCGACCTGGTGGGCCTCGCCTCGCCCACCGAGGAGCGCAATCCCGCCAGCGCCGAGCTGGACACCCTCGACGCCCGCGGGATGGTCGACGTGATCCTCGGCGAGGAGGCGACCGTCGCCGCGGCGGTCCAGGCGCGGTCCGCCGAGATCGCCGCGCTGGTGGAGACGTGCGTGGCGGCGATCGCGGACGGCGGCACCGTCCACTACCTCGGGGCCGGGACCTCGGGCCGGCTCGCGGTGCTGGACGCGGTCGAGCTCGCCCCGACCTTCGACGCCGACGAGTCGATGGTCACCGCCCACCTCGCGGGCGGGCCCGGCGCCTTCCTCACCGCGGTCGAGGGCGCCGAGGACTCCGCCGCGCAGGGCGCGCAGCTGGTGCGCGAGCAGTGCCGCGAGGGCGATGTCGTGATCGGCCTCGCCGCGAGCGGTCGCACCCCCTTCGTGGCCGGTGCGCTCGAGGCCGCCCGCGCCGCAGGGATGCCCACCGCGCTGATCTCCGCGAACCCCGCCGCGCCGCTCGCCCCGCTCGCGGACCATCCGATCCTCCTCGACGTCGGCCCCGAGGTGGTCACCGGCTCCACCCGCATGAAGGCCGGGACGGCGCAGAAGCTCACCCTCAACGCCCTCTCCACCGCGACGATGGTCCGGCTCGGGACCACCTTCGGCAACCTGATGATCCAGGTGCGCCCCACCAACGAGAAGCTCGTCGCCCGCACCGTGCGGATGCTCGTCCAGGCCAGCGGCGCCGATCCCGAGGACGCGGCGCGGGTGCTCGAGGCCGCGGGCGGCAGCGTGCGCGTCGCGCTGGTCGCTCTGCTGGCGGGGGCCGATGCCGACGCGTCGGCCGCCGCGCTCGAGGACTTCCCCCGGGACCCCCGCCGGATCGGCGACCCCGCCGGGATCCGCTCAGCGGTGGCGGCGCTGGGCGGGTAATTCCCTCGACGGCGCCGGGGCGCGGCCCCTACGGTGGCGACCATGCGTCTGTGATCAGCCCCGCGCCCGCCGTCCCTCCGCGCCGAGGAGCAGATCCATCCCCTCCATACCCCGTGTCGCGACCCGGCTCGAGGCCGCGCTCGCGGACTGGGGCGGGACCGTGCTGATCGCCTCCCACGACCGCTGGTTGCGCCGCCGCTGGGACGGGGAGCTGCTCGAGCTCGGCGACACAGACGTTCACAGTCCTCGCCCCGCCGGCGCGCGACGGACAGGCTGAGCGCAACCCCCGACGCCCAGGAGGAGCGCAGCCATGACGCACCAGCCCCAGAAGTTCGAGACCCTCGCCGTCCACGCCGGCCAGACCCCCGACACCGACGCGGGCTCGCGCGCCCTTCCCATCCACCAGACGACCAGCTTCGTCTTCCCCTCGGCGCAGTCCGCCGCGGACCGCTTCGCGCTCGCCGAGGCCGCCCCGATCTACACCCGCATCACCAACCCCACCCAGGCCGCGGTCGAGGACCGCATCGCTGCGCTCGAGGGCGGCGTCGCCGGGCTCCTGCTCGCCTCCGGGCAGAGCGCCATCACGCTGTCGATCCTGAATCTCGCCGGGGCCGGCGACTCGATCGCCGTCTCCCCGAGCCTGTACGGCGGCTCCTTCAACCTCTTCAAGCACACCCTCCCCCGCCTCGGCATCACCCCGCAGTGGGTCGAGGACCCGACCGATCCCGCCTCCTGGCGTGCCGCCGCGGACGAGACCACACGCGCCTTCTTCGTGGAGTCGATCCCGAATCCCCAGCAGGACATCCCGGACCTGCGCGCCCTCGCCGACGTCGCCCACGAGGTCGGCGTCCCGCTGATCGTCGACAACACCGTCGCGACGCCCTACCTGCTGCGCCCCCTCGAGCACGGCGCGGACGTGGTCGTCCACTCAGCGACCAAGTTCCTCGGCGGGCACGGCACCTCGATCGCCGGGGCGATCGTGGACGGCGGCAGCTTCGACTTCACCGCCCACGCCGAGAAGTACCCCCAGTTCACCGAGCCCGACGAGTCCTACAACGGCCTCGTCTTCGCCGGGGTGCCCGGCCCCTTCGCGACCCGCGCCCGCACCAACCTGCTGCGCGACCTGGGACCGGCCGTCTCCCCGTTCAACGCCTTCCTCATCGGGCAGGGGCTGGAGACGCTGCCGCTGCGGATGGAGCGCCACCTGGAGAACACCCGCCGCGTCGCCGACTTCCTCGAGGCCGACGAGCGGGTGGGCACGGTCACCTGGGCCTCCCTGCCCTCCTCCCCGCACCACGAGCGGGCACAGCGTTATCTCCCGCAGGGCTCCGGCAGCGTGCTCGGCTTCGAGCTGCCCGGCGGCCTCGAGGCCGGTCGCCGCTTCGTGGACGCCCTCACCCTCCACTCGCACGTGGCGAACATCGGCGACGTGCGCAGTCTTGTCATCCACCCCGCCTCGACCACCCACTCGCAGCTGACCGAGGAGGAGCTGCGCGCCGCCGGCGTCGCCCCCGGCTTCGTGCGCCTCTCCGTGGGCATCGAGCACATCGACGACATCCTCGCCGACCTGGAGCAGGGGCTCGCGGCGGTGTCGGCCTGAGCGGCCGCGCCGCGGGCGGGAGCTCGCTGGACGCCGGGGTCGCGGTGATCGTTAGGCTGGGGCCATGAGCGATGCGAGCGACCCCGGCGCCCTCGTGGCGCCCTCCCCGCTGGAGACGTGGCCGCCCGCGTGGTCCCCGGCCGCCGTGGTGATGGACTGCGACGGACTGCTGGTGGACACCGAGGGGCGCTGGCTCGCGCTGCAGGAGGACTATCTCGCCGACCACGGTGCCTCCCTCGACCCGGAGGCGCGCCGCGCCCTGACCGGCCGGCCGATCGAGGTCGTGGTCACCACGATCGCCGAGGCCATCGGCAAAGACCCGCACCGCGCCGGGGCGGAGCTGATGGCCGCCCACCAGGAGCGCCTGGAGGAGCCGCTCGTGCCGCTGCCCGGGGTGGTCAGGACCGTCCGGGCGGTCGCCGCGGTGCGCCCCGTCGCCGTCGCCTCGAACTCCCCCCGGGACCTGCTCGAGCGGACCCTCGACGCGCTCGGCCTCACCGACGCCTTCGACGCCCGGGTCTCCCACGACGACGTCGCCGCCGGGAAGCCGGCCCCCGACCTCTACCTCGCCGCCGCCGCGGCGCTCGGCGTCGATCCCGCCGACTGCCTGGCGCTGGAGGACTCGGAGACCGGCGCCCGGGCCGCCCTCGCCGCGGGCATGCAGCTCATCGCGGTGCCGTCGATCCCCGGCCAGGACCCCGTCGCGCCGCGCCGGCTCGACTCCCTCGAGGACCCCGTCCTCGCCGACTGGATCTCGAGCTGGGAGGCCCGCCGGTGAGCACCGCGCCCGACCGCTTCGCCCGCGCCTTCGGCGACTGGACCCCGCGCGCCGTGGTCTTCGACTGCGACGGCCTGCTGCTGGACACCGAGTCGGTGTGGCAGCGCGCCCAGGACACGGTCGTCGCCGCGCGCGGCGCGGTCCTGGACCCCGAGGACGACGCCGTGCTGCACGGCTCGACGATCGAGGTCGCCGCCGAGCTGATCGCCCGCCGCTCCGGCCACACCGAGGCCGAGGTGCTCGCCGACCTGCACCGCGAGTTCGACCACGAGCTCTCCGGCGGGGTGCGCACCCTGCCCGGCGCGGCCGAGGTGCTGCGGGCGGCGGCGGCCCGGGTGCCGCTGGGCTGCGCCTCGAACTCCTGGCTCGAGGCGCTGGACCACAAGCTCGTCGCCGGCGGCCTGCGGGAGCACTTCACCGTCCTCGAGGCCTCGGACACCGTCGAGAACCCCAAGCCGGCCCCCGATATGTACGCCGCGGCGGCCCGCGCCCTGGGCCAGCGGCCCGAGGACTGTCTGGCCCTGGAGGACTCCGGGACCGGTGCCCGCGCCGCCCGCGACGCGGGGCTGCGCCTCATCGCGGTCCCCGCGCCCGGGCACCCCGTCCCGCCCGCGGACCTCGCCCTCACCTCCCTCACCGATCCCGAGCTCGCGGCCTGGATCGCGACCTGGTGACCAGGGAGTGATCCGGCGCGGATGTCCGCGCATGTCACTCGAGTTGGCCCCCGGGCGCAGATCCGGTGTTCACTGGACCCCATGACCACTTCGTCGGAACCCTCCGCGCCCCTGTCCTCCCGCGCCCACGGCTCGCCGCTGCGCGGCCGCGGCTGGCTGAACACCGGCGGCGCCGAGCTGGACCTCGAGACGCTGCGCGGGAAGATCGTGCTGCTGGACTTCTGGACGTTCTGCTGCGTGAACTGCCTGCACGTCCTGGACGAGCTGCGCCCCCTCGAGGAGAAGTGGGCCGATGAGCTCGTCGTCATCGGCGTGCACTCCCCGAAGTTCGAGTTCGAGAAGGACCCCGAGGCGCTGCGGGCCAACATCGAGCGCTACGAGGTCTCCCACCCCGTGATCGACGATCCGGAGCTGGAGACCTGGAGCGCCTACGGCGCCCGCGCCTGGCCCACCCTGATGGTCCTGGACACCCACGGCCGCATCGCCGGCAACCTCTCCGGCGAGGGCCACGCCGCGAACCTCGACCGCCTGGTCGCCGAGCTCGTCGCCGAGGGCGAGGCCGACGGCTCGCTGCGCCGCGGCCCCGCGCCGACCGTCCTCGCCGAGCGGACCGAGCAGACCCTCCGCTTCCCCTCGAAGCTCGCCGTCCTGCCCGACGGCCGGCTGGTGGTCTCCGACGCGGGCCAGCACCGCCTGGTCGTCTTCCAGGCCGACGGCGCGACGGTCGACGCGATCATCGGCACCGGGGAGCGCGGGCACGCCGACGGCGACGAGGACACCGCCCAGTTCGCCGAGCCCAACGGCGTCCTCGCCCTGCCCGCCGAGGTCGCCCACGAGGTGGGCTACGACCTCCTGGTCGCCGACACCGCCGGGCACCGCCTGCGCGGCGTGAAGATCGGGCAGGACCGCCTGCTGCGCTCCCGCACCACGACCGAGGTCACCACCCTCGCCGGCACCGGCGAGCAGTGGATGCAGGGTGAGCCGCTGCCGCGCGGCGAGGGCGATGCCCGCACCTACAGCCTCTCCACCCCCTGGGACCTCACCTGGAGCCACTCCCTGAACCGGGCCGTGATCGCCATGGCCGGGATCCACCAGCTGTGGACCTTCGACCCCGTCACCGGCGCCCTGCTGGTCCTCGCGGGCACCACCCAGGAGGGCCTGGTCGACGGCCCCGCCGTCACCTCCTGGTGGGCTCAGCCCTCGGGCCTGGACGAGATGCCCGACGGCCGAATCGTGATCGCGGACTCCGAGTCCTCCGCAGTGCGGCTCCTGGACCCGCAGACCATGCAGGTCAGCACCCTGGTGGGCAAGGGCCTGTTCGACTTCGGCCATGTGGACGGACCGCTCGACCGGGCCCGCCTCCAGCACCCGCTCGGCGTGACCGCCCTGCCCGACGGGCGCATCGCGATCGCCGACACCTACAACGGCGCGATCCGCCTCCTGGACGAGGAGACCGGCGAGGTCGTCACCGTCGCGACCGACCTCAAGGAGCCCTCCGACGCGATCGTCGGCCCGCCCGTGGACGGGATCGGCCAGCTGATCGTCGTCGAGTCCGGCGCGCACCGCATCACCTGGGTGCCGGTCGCGAAGGCCGCCGAGCGCGTGATCGACGAGGGCGCCCAGCGCTCCGAGCGGCCCGCGACCGAGGTGGGGCCCGGCCCGCTCACCGTGCGCGTGCTGTTCACGCCGCCGCCCGGGCACAAGCTCGACGACTCCCTCGGACCGTCCACGCAGGTCACGATCGCGACCACGCCCACCTCGATGCTGAAGGCCGGGGGAGGGGTGGACACCGCGCTCGAGCGCACCGTCACCCTCGACCCCGCGTACACCGAGGGCGTCCTCCACGTCAGCGCCCGCGCCGCCTCCTGCGACGCGGACCCGGCCGTGGAGTTCCCCGCCTGCCACATGCACCAGCAGGACTGGGGGGTCCCGATCCGAGTCGTCGAGGGCGGCCCGGATCATCTGGACCTCTCCCTGCTCGCCTGACCTCTGACTCCGACGGAAGCTGAAGCCGACCCGTGGATCTGATCACGCAATTCCCCCTCGGCGACGATCTCGCCGTCACCCTGCTCGTCCTCGGCCTGCTGGCCGTGGCCGCGCTCGTCGCCGGGGCGGTCGTGCCCACCCGGCTGCGGCGCGACGAGGACAGCGCCGAGGTGGACCCGACGCTCGGACGGCGGCTCGGCGCGCCGCTGCTGTCCTCCGCCTCGATCCTGCTGTGGGTGGGGCTGCCGCTCGCCGTGGTGGTGTACCTGGCCCCCGGCGGGACCGACGACCGCATCCTGCGCTCGGCGATGCTGCTGGTCGGGCTCGCGCTCGGCCCGCTCGCGGCCTGGCGGGGCCTGGCGATCCAGCTCGCGGCGCTCGGCGTCGATCCCGAGCGGCGCGGGGCGATGGTCCCGCGTCTCGGGGCGCTCACGGTCGCCGGCGCGCTCGCGCTCGCCGCGCTGCCCGTGGTGATCGCGGTGTGGTTCCTGCAGAACACGGCCGGGCCGGCGCTCATCGCCCTCGCCGCGGGCGCCGCGATCTCCGCCCTCGTGGTGCGGGCCAGCGCGGCCCCGGTCGAGGCGGGCGCGGCCGCGGCCGCGGTCCTGGTCGGCACCGACGAGCACGAGCTCGACGTCGACGACGAGGACAACCTCGGCGGCCCCCACCTGCGCAGCGCCCGCATGGTGCGCCGCGGCGGGGCCCTCAGCGCCGACCTCGTCGCCGTCGCGACCGCCGGCGCCGCCCTCGGCGTGCTGCTCGGCGTGCCCGTCCTCGCGGCCGAGGGCTTCGTCGTCACGCTGCTGGCGCTGGGCATCGCGCTGCTCGCCGCGGGCGTCGCCGCCGTCGTCCCCCATGCGGGCCGCGAGGGCCACGAGCGCGGGGCGCTGCAGCTGGGCGGGCTGATCCCCTCCGTGCTCGGCGCCGCCGGCGCGGCAGCCGCCGCGGCGCTGTGGATCCCCTCGCAGTACAAGGACCTCCGCTTCGAGGACGTAGGGCTCGAGAACTTCACCGATCCGGCGATCACCGGCGGCACCGACACGCCGCGCGAGCAGCTCGAGCCGCAGATCGAGGAGCTCGGCGGCGACCTGAGCCAGTTCATCTCCCAGACGGACGACTCGCAGTACGCCTCCGCCTTCCTCGACATGCTCGCCCTCTACGGCATCACCCCGAACGTCGTGGTCGCCGTGGCGCTGGGCCTCGGCGCCCTCGCCGCGCTCGCGACGGTGCTGCTGCTGGGCGGCACCGGCCATCGCCTGGGCGGCTCCGTGCTGCGCGCCGCCCGCACCTCCCG
>NZ_KV788759.1:0-11285 GCF_001807385.1 Brachybacterium sp. HMSC06H03
TCGGCCCGCACCGCACCGCCGCGGCGGGCGCGCCGTGCTGAGCGCGGACCGCGGCGGCGGGGTGCGCCTGACCGTGCGCGGGGACCTCGAGGAGACCCGGGCGCTGCTGGCCGAGTTCTTCACCGCCCAGGGCTGGCGCGTCCACGAAACCACGCCCGCGCGCCTGGACGTGGAGACCGGGAGCCTGCGTCGCACGGTGCTGCTCGGCGCCCTCGCCGGGAGCCGCTTCCACCTCCGGGCCCGGCTCGAGCTGGCCGAGGTCCCGGGCGGGACGCGGATCCGTCATCTCTGGGGTGCGACCGTCGGCCGCGCACTGGGCGGTGTCGCCGGATGGACGCGGGCGAGCAGGCGCCATGCCGAGACGGCCGAGCTGCTCACCGCGCAGCTGCGCGAGCGGGGCATCCTGCTCGAGGCCGCGCCCGACCGCTGAGCGGGGGCGACCGGCCGCTGGTCGCCAGCACGTCGACGGCCCCTCCTCCCCGCGCTCACGGCGCGGAGGGGAGGGGCCGTCGTGTGCGGGATGCTCCCTCAGGCGTTGAGCGCCTTCATCATCCCGGGGAGATCCTCGGTGAGGGACGCCGTCCAGAGCTCGGGGGTGTGGGTGGCGCCGTCGACGACCTCGAACTCGTGCTCGACCCCGGCGCGGTCCAGCTCCCGGCTGAAGTCCGTCTGGGTGGCCATGACGGCGCTCTCCTGGAGGTCGGCGCCGAACGAGAGGGCCTTGTCCTTGATGCGCTGGGCGATGTCCGGGTACTTGTCGAAGCCGTCCAGCCACCAGCCGTCGCCGGTGCGGAGGAAGAGTCGCTTGCCCTTGTACCTGCCGATGTTCGCGAGCGGGTTGTAGCCCTTGGCGACCTCCGGGTACAGCGCATGGCCCCAGGTCGCGCCCATCGGGTTGGCAGTGCCGAGGTACTTCAGCGCGTCCGCAGCCGGTCCGCCCCAGATCACGGCGTTCACCAGGGAGCCTGCGGGAGTCAGTCCGCAGTCCGCGGGCCCGGAGTAGGAGCTGACGGAGCGGAAGTGGCCGTAGTAGCGCTGACCGAGGGCGAGAGCGCCCCAGCCGCCCATCGACAGTCCGGCGATCGCCATCCGCGCCGAGTCGGTGCGGAAGTTCTCGTGCACGAAGGGGAGGACCTGCGTCATGAGGAACGATTCCCAGTTCGCCGTGCGGCCGGGGAGCGGGAAGTTCGCGTTGGAGTAGAAGGAGCCGGCGCCGCCATCGGGCATGACGACGATGACCTCGTGCTTCTCAGTCTCCTCGATGACATTGCCCCAGCTGGTCCAGTCCAGGAACATCCCGTTGCCGCCGTGCAGGAGCAGCAGCACGGGGTAGCGCTTGTCAGGGTTCTCGGCGTAGCTGGGCGGCACGGTCACGCGGACAGACGGCGGGAAGGTCCTCACCTGCCCGCCGGTGTCGAAGCGGAAGTCCACCGAGCGGATGTCGTCGTGGATCCACGGGCTGCCGTCGATCATGCTCAGGCCGGCGGCGTTCCTGAATCCGCCGAGGCCGGCGGCGCTCGCGCTGCCGGCGCCGAGGGCGACGAGAGGGGCGAGGGCAGCTGCGCCGAGGAGGAGGGCGCGGCGCGACGGCGGGACGATGCTGCGAGGTGACAAGGGCGTGACCTCCGAAGAGTCCGGGATGGGCGTGTGTCCACGACCACACGATCACGGAACGATCGCGGCTCGCAAGGAGAGAGGGCCGCCGCGGCGCGTCCAGGTGCCCGACGGTCGTCCGTCAGGCCTGGTGGGGCGGGCAGGGCGTCGATGGTCGACCGGCCGGTCGTCGGCAGGGCGCAGGGCAGGCTCCCTCGCCGTTGAAGGAGCCTGACGTCGACCATAGGCAGTTACTCGTGAGGAATGGGTCACAGGCGGGTCACGGTTGCGTCAGGAGCCCGTTCCGGCCCGAAACGGCTTCGCGGCGGGTCCGCCGAGGTGACGGGGGCCGTGCGCCCCTACGATGGACCGGGTCGCCCGAGGAGGGGCGGCCCGCGAATCACCAGCGACAGGACGAGGGAAGTCATGACACTGCGCATCGCCGTCTTCGGCGAGAACCGGCACGAGAAGGTCGACCCGAAGGTCCAGGAGATCTATCCCGAGGGCATGCACGCCGTGATCGCGGAGGCCCTGCGGACCCTCCTCGCGGCCGACGGCGTCGAGGCCGAGGTGCGCATCGCCCTCCTCGACGACATCGAGGAGTCCCTCTCCGAGGAGGCGCTCGCCGAGACCGACGTGCTCACCTGGTGGGGCCACATGGCGCACGAGGACGTGCCCGAGGAGATCGCCGAGCGCGTGGTGCGCCGCGTCCACGAGGGCATGGGGCTGATCCCGCTGCACTCCGCCCACTACTCCAAGCCCTTCAAGAAGCTCATGGGCACCACCTGCAACCTGCTGTGGCGCAACGAGGGCGAGGAGGAGCGGGTCTGGACCGTCAACGGCTCCCACCCGATCGCCCGCGGCGTCCCGCATCCGATCGTCGTCCCCGAGCAGGAGATGTACGGGGAGATGTTCGACATCCCCGCCCCCGACGAGCTCGTCTTCGTCTCCTCCTTCGCCGGCGGCGAGGTGTTCCGCTCCGGCGCCGTGTTCCGCCGCGGCAAGGGCAAGGTCTTCTACTTCAGCCCCGGCGACCAGGAGTACCCCGTCTACCGCCAGGCGGAGATCCAGCGCGTCCTCGCCAACGCCGTGGTCTGGGCCCGGCCCGAGGAGCGCGAGGCCGCGCCGGTGAAGATCGCCAACGCCCCGCGCGACTGGTTCCGCGGGGACGACGCGGACGGAGCCGCGCGTGTCATCTGAGACCAGGACGCTCACCGACACCTCCGCCGCCCCGACGCCGTCGGCCTCCCTGACCGGCTTCCCCCGCCTGTCCGCGGAGCGTCCCGCGCGGGTGGTCGTCGTCGGCGCCGGATCGATGGGCAGCTGGTGGGCCCGCGAGATCGTCGCCAGCGAGGTCGCGGAGCTCGTCGGCGTCGCCGACCTGGTCGAGGGCGCGCCGCAGCGCGTGATCGACCAGTCCGGCGCGGCCGACCCGGCGGCGGTCGCCGTCGGCGCCGACGGGGTCGAGCTCGCCCTCGAGCTCGGCGCTGACCTGATCGTGAACCCGACCGTGCCGGTCGCCCATCATCCCGTCACCGTGAAGGCGCTGCACGCGGGGATCCCGGTGCTCGGCGAGAAGCCCGTCACCGAGACGCTGCCCGAGGCGATCAGCCTGCTCGCGCACGCCGAGCTCACCGGCGTGCCGTTCATGGTCTCCCAGTCCCGACGCTTCTTCCGCCAGGTGCGCCAGCTGCGCAGCTTCGTCGCCGCCCACGGGCCGACGGTGATGACCAGCGCCTTCTTCTCCCTGTTCACGGAGATGGAGGGATTCCGTCGCACCCAGGACCACCCGCTGCTGCGCGACATGGGCATCCACGCCTTCGACACCGCGCGCTACATCCTGGACGCGGACCCGGTCGCGGTCACCGCTCGCGGGACGCGCCCCGAGTGGAGCGTCTACCACCACGATGCGACCGTCAGCGCGACCTTCGAGATGTCCGACGGGTCCCTGTTCGCCTACCACGGCACCTGGAACGCCCGCGGCCTGCCGACCTGGTGGAACAGCGAATGGCGGATCGGTGCCCAGCACGGCTCCGCCACCTGGGACGGCACCGGCGCCCCGGTCGTCGGCACCGAGGACGAGGAGGAGACCGCGCGCCTGCAGGCCGCGATCGACGCCGAGACCGCGCCCGAGCCCGACCAGATCGCCGCCTCGCTGGTCGAGTGCGTCTCCGCGCTGCGCGAGGGCCGCACCCCGATGTGCGAGATCCACGAGAACGTGCTCAGCTTCGCCATGGTCGAGGCGGCCGTCGCCGCCGTCGAGCGCGGGGAGCGGGTCGAGATCGACGAGCTGCTCGAGCAGGCGCGCGTCGAGGCGATCGCCGCGGAGGCCGACGAGCAGGCCCGCGAGATCATGCGCTCCTGGAGCAGCGTGCGCGAGGCGCTCGTCGCCGGCTCCTGAGCCGAGCCGCCGCGCCCCGAGGGATCACCGGGGCACGGCGGGTTCCAGCTGCACCAGCGCGCTCGAGGTGTGGGACCGCCTCGTGCAGACGCCCCCGGACGGATGCTGTGAGCGGCTCCGTGTCCGCGACGGTGAGGGCGGGGTCCACGACGATCGTGAGCTCGGCATCCAGTCGGTGCCCGATCCAGCGGGCCCGCAGCTCGTGCACGCCGAGCACACCGGGACCCTCTGCGGCCGTCCGGAGACGCTGAACGGTCTCCGGCTCGACGCCGTCCATCAGTCGACGGACCACCGTCTGCATCGAGCTGATCAGCACCAGGACCACCATCCCGGCGATCAGCAGGCCGATCAGCGGGTCGACCCACTCCAGGCCCGCCCACGCGCCGATCACGCCCACGACGACGGCGAGCGAGGTCATCGCGTCGGTACGGGCGTGCTGGCCCTCGGCGATCAGCGCGGCCGAGCCGATGCGCCGGCCCGCCCGGATCCGGTAGCGCGCGACGAGCTCGTTGCCGGCGGCGCCGATCAGTGCGGCGGTGAGCACCCAGCCCAGGTGGCTGAGGTCGCGGGCTTCGGTCAGTGCGCGCACCGACTCCCCGACGATCAGCGCCGCCGAGAGCGCGATCACGGCGCCGATCAGCAGGCCGACGAGGTCCTCGGCGCGGCGGAAGCCATGGGTGAAGCGGCGGGTGGGGGAGCGGCGGCCCAGGCGGAACGCGATGATCAGCGGGATCGTCGTGGCGAGGTGGCCGAGGTTGTGGAGGGTGTCCGCGAGCAGCGCGACCGATCCCGACAGCGCCACGATCACGATCTGCAGCAGCGCGGTCGCCCCCATCCCCGCCAGGCTCACCCAGGCGGCGCGCAGCCCGATGGCGCTGGACTCCTCGGCCGTGCGGATCGCCTCGCCGTGGTCGTGGCTGTGCGGGGTGAGGGCGTGGCGCAGCCGGGCGAGGATCCCGGAGCCGTGGTCGTGGTGGCCGTGGTCGTGGTGGTTGCCGTCGTGGTCGTGGTGGTGGACGTGCTCGGGGTGAGTGCGGGGAGGCGTGGTCAAGAGTGCAAACTATCTGCGCAAGCATGCAGATAGCAAGGTCTGCGTAGAGTGTCCGCATGCATCCCGCGCCCGTGCACCCCGTTCCCGATGACGAGCACGCGCACATCGCGGCGACCACCTTCCGGATGCTCGCCGATCCCACGCGCGTGAAGATCCTCTGGGCGCTGTTCCAGGCGGAGTCGAGCGTCAATGCGCTGGCCGAGGCGGTCGGCGCGACGCCCGCGGCGGTCAGCCAGCATCTCGCGAAGCTGCGCCTGGCGGGCTTCGTCGAGAGCCGCAAGGAGGGCACCTTCGCCTACTACCGCGCCTCGGACGCCCATGTGCGCAGCCTGCTGCAGGAGACCCTCTCCCACGCCGAGCACGTCACCGGGGTCGCGGGACCCGGCCCCCATGAGCACGGGGCGGGGCGGGGCGATTAGACCTCCGCGGGGCGCACGCCCCGGCCCGGCCGGACGACGCGCGGGGCATGCGAAAGGCCCCTCATCGCGATGTTCTCGCTGATGAGGGGCCTTTCCTTCTGCGCGCCCGGAGGGATTCGAACCCCCAACCTTCTGATCCGTAGTCAGATGCTCTATCCGTTAAGCTACGGGCGCTCGCCAGCCGCGCTGACCTGGACTACTCTAGCGGTCCCTCGCGGCCGGCGCCAATCGACGAGCCATGACCCTGCTCACAGGAGCGGGGCCATGGGCCGCGGCGGTCACCAGCCCGACTGCTGAGGAGGCTGCGGGGAGCCGGGCCCCTGCGGCCCGCCGGGGTTCTGGCCGCTGTCGGGATGAGCCCACGGAGGCTGCTGCTGGCCCTGCGGAGAGCCCTGGCCGCCCTGCTGCGGGGCGCCCCACTGCTGATCGCTCTGCGGGGCCGCGGGCGGGGAGCTCTGCCCCCACTGCTGACCGGACTGGGGAGCGGGCGGAGGAGAGGGCTGGCCCCACTGCTGGCCGCTCTGACCGCCCTGAGGTGCGGGCGGCGGTGAGTTCTGCCCCCACTGCGCGCTCGGCGGAGCGGCCGGGGACGCTCCGGACGCGGCGCCGACGGACGCGCCGGCACCGTAGCCGCCGGGCACGCCCGAGGAGGCGCCGGCCTTGTTCTTCCGCGAGCGGACCACGAAGAAGACGGCCACGGCGGCGGCGAGCAGGAGGAGGAAGCCGATCACGACGACGGCGATGATCACGATGACCCAGGGGAAGCTGTTCGCCTCGGCGCGGATGTCGATCCCGTTCGCGATCTCGGCCGCGTCCGTGAAGACGACGGTGCTGCCGTCGATCTGGCCGCCGGAGGACTCGATGATCTCGCCGGGGAAGATGAAGGTCATCGAGAACTCGAAGCCGTAGTCCGCCAGGGTCGGGTCGGCGAGGTCGCCCAGCCCGGCCTGCGCCGGATCGAGGGTGAAGTGGTACTCGCCGTCCTCCTCGACGAGGTCCAGCCCGTTGCCGAACTCCTCGTTGTCGACCACGCCGGTGATCTTGCAGCCGTACATGCCGTCGGCCTCGTACGGCTCGACGGTCGGGGCGATCTCGCCGGCGACGCCCGAACCCTCGCCCTCCATCTCGGCGCACATCTCCTCGGCAGAGGAGTACTCGGACCCGATGAGGGAGGTGTCCAGACCGATGTCCATCGTCACGTCGATGGTCTCGGCGTCCTTGATGTCGAAGGTCGCGTCGAACTTCCCGCAGCCCGCGAGGACCATCATGAAGGGAACGAGGAGGAGCGCGAGGAGTCTGCGCCGTCTGGAGATGCTGGTCATGGGTCCCCCCGTCGGGTCGCGCACCGAGGTGCGTGGCGCCACCGGGTGTGACGCGCTTCCCGTTCAGCGTACCTGCGCAGGAGGGAGCGCGCGGTGGGGAGAACTCCCCATCGCGCGCGGTACGGTCGCACGGCTCCGATCGATCGGAGCCGGGGCGACCGGCTGCTTCCAGAGCAACCGGCTACTTCCAGAACATGAGCATGCCGCCGCCGACCATCAGCACGCCGAAGCCGACGGCGAGGTTCCAGTCGCCGATCGGCAGAGGCAGCTGCCCGGCGGTGATGTAGTAGGTGACCAGGTAGGCGAGGCCCAGGATCAGGAAGACCACGGCGGCGGGGGCGAGCCACTGCGGGTTCTGCCCGGCGGCCGCGACACGGCGTCCGGTGGTGCGGGAGGTCTCGGCCGCGGCGGCCCGGCGCACCGAGGTGGTGCGCGTGGAGTCCTTCGCCTTCTCGGGCACCTCGCCGCCGGCGGGCCTGCCGGTCTCGGCCTCGCTCTTCTTCTTCCCGGACGTGCCCTTCCTCGCGCCGCGGCCGGCGGGGTCCTTGCCGGCGGCGCCCTTTCGGCGCACCGGTTCCTTCGCGGAGCCCCCGGCGGGCTTCGGGTCCTCGGCCTCCGCGGTCGCGCCCTCCGCGTCGGCCGTCGCGTCCTCGAGGTCCGTCGCGGCGTCCTCGGCCTCCGCGGTCAGGTCCTCGGGCTCCGGCGTCACGTCCTTCGGGTCCGTGCTCGCGGCCTTCGCGCTCGACGTCGCCCGGGCGGACGACTTCTTCCTGCTCCTGGCCATGGAACGATGCTCCCTCGACGCGGCCGTCGCGCGGCCGTGCCGCGCGGATCCGCGGGTGCGGACCGTGGCCTAGGGTAATGGGCGTCCGGGACGCGCGCGAAGCGAGGAGTGACGATGGAAGCACAGGGCACCCCGTCCGGGCGCCGGCGCGGCGGTGCCCGGGGGCGCGTCGGCGTCGCCCTGGTGATGGTGCTGTGCGGCGTGCTCTTCGCGACCACCTCCCGCCTCGCCGCCGGCGGCTCGATCCGCGACGAGAGCAGCGACGTCGCCGGCGTCCTCGCCGATCGCGGCCGCACCATCGAGGAGCTCACCGAGGACAACGCCGACAAGCGCGCCGAGATCGAGGAGCTGCGCGGCCAGGGCGCGGGCGCGGCGACCGCCGAGCGCACCGCCGTGGTCGAGGACGCCGTCGGTCTCAGCGAGGTCTCCGGTCCGGGACTGCGGATCACCCTGACCGATGCGCCCTCGAGCGCGCTCGGCGCGATCCCGGGCACCGAGCCCGACGACCTCGTCGTCCACCAGCAGGACCTCGAGTCCTTCATCAACGCGCTGTGGGCCGGCGGCGCGGAGGCGATGATGCTGCAGGACCAGCGCGTGGTCAACGGCAGCGCCTTCCGCTGCGCCGGCAACACCCTGCTGCTCGAGGGCCGCGTCTACTCCCCGCCCTTCGTCATCACCGTGATCGGCCCCGTCGAGGAGATGACCGAGTCGCTCGACTCCTCCCAGAACGTGCAGCTCTACCGCGAATGGGTCGACCACGTCGGCCTCGGCGAGGAGGTCGAGACGCTCCAGGACACCACCCTGCCCGCCTATGTCGGTCCCCTCGCCGTCGACGCCGCGGTGAGCCGGTGAGCAGGGGCCGCACCGACCGGGGGCGAGGAGTCGCACGATCCCACCGCGGCCGCCCCCGCGGGCCGGGTGTGCTCGGGGTCCTCGGCGAGCTGCTGCTGACCGCCGGGGTGCTGCTGGGCCTGTTCCTGGTGTGGCAGCTGTGGTGGACCGATGTGATGGCCGACCGCGAGCAGGCCGGGATCCTCGACGGGCTCGAGCAGGAATGGGGCGCCGTGGACGAGGAGCGGATCGCCCCGCGCCAGGACGGACCGCCGCCCGTCCCCACCACGCCCGAGGACACCATGGTCTTCGGCACGATGCACGTGCCCGCCTTCGACCGCGACCGCTTCCCGCTCGCCGAGGGCGTGGACCTCGAGCAGGTCCTCAACGTCAAGGGAGCCGGCCACTACCCGGAGACCGCGCTGCCCGGCCAGGTCGGGAACTTCTCCGTCGCCGGGCACCGCAACACCTACGGCCGCGTCCTCGAGGACATCGCCGCGCTCGAGAGCGGCGATGCGATCGTGGTGGAGACCGACGAGGCGTTCTACGTCTACGAGGTCACCGAGTCGCTCGTGGTGATGCCGGAGGACGCCTGGGTGATCGCCCCGACGCCCGGCGAGAGCGGGGTGGAGCCCACCGAGCGGATGCTCACCCTGACCGCCTGCCATCCGATGTACTCCGCGCGGGAGCGCTACATCGTCCACGCCGAGTTCTCGTACTGGACGGACCGGGCCGACGGGATCCCCGAGGCGCTCGCGACCGCGCCCGACCCCGCCGAGGAGGGCTGATGTACGCCTGGCTGTTCCGTCACCTGCCCGGACCGCTCTGGGCGCGGATCCTGCTGACCGTGCTGGTGCTCACCGCGATCATCGCGGCCCTGTTCGGCTGGGTGTTCCCCGCGATCGCGCCGCACATGCCCTTCGACGACGGAGTCGTGGGGGCGGCCGCCGCCGGCTCCTGAACGGCGGGCTCAGCCCGCGGTCATCAGGGGCTTCAGCCCCTCCGAGCGCTCGAGGGCGTCACGGCCGTCGCACAGCTCGAGGAAGCGCGCGAGCATCAGGTGCCCGTTCTCCGTGAGCACCGACTCGGGATGGAACTGCACCCCGTGCAGGGGCAGCTCCCGATGGACCAGGCCCATCACCATCCCGTCGGCGGTGCGGGCGGTGACCTCGAGCTCCGCCGGGATCGTCTCCGGCACCACGGTGAGGGAGTGGTATCGGGTCGCGGTCATGGGGGAGGGGGCACCCGCGAAGACGCTCCTGCCCTCGTGCGTGAGCTCACTGGTGCGGCCGTGCATCAGCTGCGGGGCATGGTCCACGCGCGCCCCGAAGAACTGGCCCAGCGCCTGGTGCCCGAGGCAGACCCCGAGCATCGGCACCCGCTGATCGGCGCAGCGGCCGATCACGTCCAGGGAGCGACCGGCGGTGGACGGGTTGCCGGGGCCGGGGGAGACCAGCACCCCGTCGAACCCGGTGAGGTCGACGGCGCCCGTCTCGTCGGCGGGCACCTCGTCGTTGCGGACCACCGTCGTCTCCGCACCCATCTGCTGGAGGTAGCCGACGATCGTGTAGACGAAGCTGTCGTAGTTGTCGATCACGAGGATCCGTGCCGCGGACTGCTCAGCCATCGCCGTTCCCGTTCCCGTTCCCGTTCCCGTTCCCGTTGCCGTTCCCGTTGCCGTTGCCGTTCCCGTTGCCGGCGCCCGCGCCGCGTCCGTTGCTGCCGTCGCCCTGCGCGGCGTCGTCGGCCTCGTCCTCCGGCGGGTCCGTGGTCGGCGAGGGGCTGTCGCTCGGCTCCTCGGTCGGGCTCGGCTCCTCGGTCGCGGTCGGCTCCTCGGTCGAGGTGGGCGTCGGAGTCGGCTCCGGGCCCTTGGAGACCACGATCGTGATCGTGGTGCCGCGGTCCACCTGCTCGTTCGCCGCGGGGTCGGTGCGGATGACCTGTCCCTCCGGCACCGAGTCCGAGAACTCCGAGGTCGGGGTGGTGCCGGTGAAGCCGGCATCCGACAGGGTCTTCTGCGCGTTCTCGAGGGTCTGCCCGGCGACGTTCGGGACCGCCACGGGACCCGGCGCAGCCGCGATCACGAGGTCGACCGTCGAGCCGTAGCGGGCCGGGCTGCCGCCGGCCGAGGGCGTCTGCGAGAGCACGGTGCCGGGATCCTCGCCCGCCTCCTCGCGCTCCGCGGGGTCCGGGACCTCGAAGCCGCGGGCCTCGAGAGTCTCCCTGGCCTTGTCGATGTGGACGCCCTCGACGTTCGGGACCTCGACATTGCCGGAGGCGAAGCGCACCTCGACCGCGGAGCCCCGGTCCACGGACTGTCCGCCCTGCGGGGACGTGCTCGCCACCGTCCCCGCCTCCTGCGGAACGTCCTCCGCCTCACCCTCGGTCATGGTGAGTCCGACGGCCTCGAGCGCGTCCTGGGCCTCCTCGCGGCTCATGCCCTGCAGGTCCTCGGGCACCGTCACCGCGTCGGGGCCGCCGGAGACCGTGACCGTGATGGGGCTGCCCACCTCGACCTCCTGGCCGGCGGGCGGGTCCGTCTCCATGACCTCGCCCTTGTCGACGTCCTGGGAGGGGGTCGGCTCGAAGGTGGGGTCGAGCCCGGCCTCGGTGAGCGCGCTGCGCGCCTGATCCTCCGTCTGCCCCACCACGTTCGGGACCGCGACCGTCTCCGGCCCCCGGTCCCACGGCCGGAAGTAGGCCAGCGCCGCGGCGATCAGTCCCAGGGCCACGAGGGTCACCAGGATGATCAGCCACCACGGCCGCTTGCGCTTCTCCTCCGGCTCCACCTCGTCCCCCGAGCGCAGGGCGAGGGGCCCGGTCGCGGGGGAGGGCGCGGAGCCGGTGCGCCAGTCCTGGGGCCGCATCGCGGCGGCGCCCGCCG
>NZ_KV788760.1:0-6056 GCF_001807385.1 Brachybacterium sp. HMSC06H03
GAGGCGGCCTGCGCCGCCGCCGGCCTCCCCGCGCCGCGGATCAGCGCGGGCGCCGAGGCGGTCGTCGAGCTCGCCGGGTCCCTCGGCGCGCAGGACGTGGTCCTCAACGCGATCACCGGCTCCGTCGGCCTGCTGCCCACCCTCGCCGCGCTCCGCTCCGGGGCCCGGCTCGCGCTGGCGAACAAGGAGTCCCTCGTCGTCGGGGGAGACCTGGTCACGGACGCCGCCGCGCCCGGGCAGATCCTCCCCGTCGACTCCGAGCACACCGCGATCGCGCAGGCCCTGGCCGGGGTGCGCCACGACCAGATCGACCACCTCGTGGTCACCGCCTCCGGAGGGCCCTTCCGCGGCCGCACCCGCGCCGAGCTCGACGGCGTCACTCCCGAGCAGGCGCTCGCCCACCCCACCTGGTCGATGGGCCGGGTCATCACCACGAACTCCGCGACCCTGGTGAACAAGGCGCTCGAGGTGATCGAGGCCTGCTTCCAGTTCGACCTGCCGGAGGAACGCGTGCAGGTGGTCGTCCACCCCCAGTCGATCGTCCACTCGATGGTCACGCTCGTCGACGGCTCCACGATCGCCCAGGCGAGCCCGCCGGACATGCGCCACGCGATCGGCTGGGCCCTCGCCCACCCCGAGAAGCTCCCCGGCCTCGCCGCCCCGCTGGACTTCTCCGCCGCGCAGTCCTGGACCTTCGAGCCCGTGGACGAGGACACCTTCGACGCGATCGCGCTGGCCCGCGCCGCGCACCGCGAGGGCGGGGGAGCGATGGCCGTGTACAACGCCGTGAACGAGGAGGCGGTCGACGCCTTCTTCGACGGGCGCCTCGACTTCCTCGGCATCACCGGGCTGATCCGGGCGGTGCTCGAGCTCCCGACGCGGCCGCGCGCGGAGCGCGCCGACGGCGTCGATGCCCTCCTCGAGCTCGAGTCCTGGGCGCGCGCCGCCGCGGCCGAGCTCCTCGCGGCCCGGGCGCGCTGAGCGTGCTGCTGTTCGCGCTCGGCGTCCTCGTCATCGCGGCGGGGCTCGCCCTCTCGATCGCGCTGCACGAGATCGGGCACCTGGTCCCCGCGAAGCTGTTCGGGGTCCGTGTCACCCAGTACATGATCGGCTTCGGGCCGACGGTCCTCTCCCGCACCCGCGGCGAGACCGAGTACGGGCTGAAGGCCATCCCGCTGGGCGGCTACATCCGGATGATCGGCATGTACCCGCCGCACAAGGGCGAGCCCGAGGGCACGATCCGCGAGGACTCCACCGGCCTGCTCCAGCAGATGACGGAGATGTCCGAGGACGCGAAGGCGTACGAGTCCGCCCAGTACGGGCCCGAGGACGCCCACCGCACCTTCGTGGCGCTGTCGGTGCCGAAGAAGCTCGTGGTCATGCTCGGCGGGCCCACCATGAACCTGCTCATCTCCGTGCTGCTGATGGTGGTGCTGGTCAGCGGGATCGGCCTGCCCTCGGTGACGCCGACGGTGCAGAGCGTCTCCGAGTGCGTGGTCCCGGCCGACGCGCCGGTGGACGTCTCCTGCGAGGGACAGCCCCCGGCCCCCGCGCTCGAGGCCGGGATCCGTCCCGGCGACGTGCTGCGCGAGATCGACGGCGCCCCGATCACGCGCTGGGAGGACGTCACCGAGGCCGTCCGCGCCGCGGACGACCGCACGATCGAGGTCGTCGTCGAGCGTGACGGGCGGGAGATCCCGCTCGAGGCGAGCCTCGTGATCGACGCCCGCCCCGTCCTGGACGAGGACGGCGCCGCGGTGCGCGACGCCGACGGGAGGTTGGTCACCGAGGAGGTCGGGTTCCTCGGCGTGGCCGGCACCCCCGACCTCGTCCCGCAGTCCCCGGCCGAGGTGCCTGCGATGGCGTGGGACGCCTTCGTGCGCACCGGGCAGATCGTGGTGACCCTCCCGGTGCGGCTGTACGAAGTGGCGCAGGCCGCCTTCGGCAGCGCCGAGCGCGACCCGGACGGGCCGCTCGGCGTCGTCGGCGTCTCGCGGCTGGCCGGCGAGGTCGCCTCCGCCGACGAGCCCGCCTTCGAGCTGCGCGAGAAGGTCGGGACGATGATCTCGATGCTCGCCTCGCTGAACATGGCGCTGTTCGTGTTCAACCTCGTCCCGCTGCTGCCGCTGGACGGCGGGCATGTCGCCGGGGCGCTGCTCGAGGGGATCCGACGCCGGATCGCACGGCTGCGGGGACGCCCGGATCCTGGGCCTGTGGACATGTCGCGGATGCTCCCCCTGACCAATGCGGTCGCGCTCGTGTTCATCGTGATGACGCTGCTGTTGCTCTACGCCGACATCGTCAAGCCGATCACGCTGTTCCCCTGACCCGCCGCGCGCCCGGTCCGTTCCCCTGACCGCCGCGTGCCCGGTTCTCCGTGGCCGGTCCGACAGGCGCCGGCTCGATCGACGGCCCGTCCGCGGCGCGCACCGGACCCCGTGGGGCTGTGCCCCGGGCCACGTCGTGCGTGCAGGAGCGGTGGAGGTGTCGCACCTCGCCTCGCCGGAGCCCGTCGGCGGTCCATAATGGAGGGGTGACTTCCGTGAGCCTCGGCATCCCCTCCGTCAAGACGCCCCCGCCGGTCCTCGCCCCCCGGCGGACGACCCGCAAGGTGAAGCTGGGCGACCTCTACGTCGGCGGCGACGCGCCGGTCACCGTGCAGTCGATGACCACCACTCCGACGCACGACATCAACGCGACCCTCCAGCAGATCGCGGAGCTGACCGCGGCCGGCTGCGACATCGTGCGCGTGGCCTGCCCGCGCCAGGAGGACGCCGACGCGCTCGTCGCGATCGCCGCGAAGTCCCCGATCCCGGTGATCGCCGACATCCACTTCCAGCCCAAGTACGTCTTCGCCGCGATCGAGGCGGGCTGCGCGGGCGTCCGCGTCAACCCGGGCAACATCCGCCGCTTCGACGACCAGGTGAAGGACATCGCCAAGGCCGCGAAGGACCACGGCACCGCGCTGCGCATCGGCGTGAACGCCGGCTCGATCGACAAGCGCATGATGACCGGCGACCGCGTCACCCCCGAGGCCCTCGTCGCCTCCGCGAAGTGGGAGGCGTCCCTCTTCGAGGAGCACGACTTCCACGACTTCGGCATCTCGGTCAAGCACAACGACCCCGTGATCATGGTCGAGGCCTACCGCCAGCTCGCCGCCGAGGGCGACTGGCCGCTGCACCTCGGCGTCACCGAGGCGGGCCCCGCCTTCCAGGGCACCATCAAGTCCTCTGTCGCCTTCGGCATCCTGCTCGGCGAGGGCATCGGCGACACCATCCGCGTCTCCCTCTCCGCCCCGCCGGTGGAGGAGGTCAAGGTCGGCAACCAGATCCTGCAGTCGCTGAACCTCAAGCCGCGCAAGCTCGACATCGTCTCCTGCCCCTCCTGCGGCCGCGCCCAGGTCGACGTCTACACCCTCGCCGACAAGGTCACCGAGGGGCTCAAGCACCTCGAGGTCCCGTTGCGCGTCGCCGTCATGGGCTGCGTCGTCAACGGCCCCGGCGAGGCGCGCGAGGCCGATCTCGGCGTCGCCTCCGGCAACGGCAAGGGCCAGATCTTCGTCAAGGGCGAGGTCATCAAGACCGTCCAGGAGGAGGACATCGTGGAGACCCTGCTCGCCGAGGCGAACCGCATCGCTGCCGAGATGGGCGAGGACGTCCCCGCCGGCGGTGCCCCCTCCGTCTCCGTGGGCTGAGACCGTGTTCCGGCGGGGCGGGCGCCTGCGCGCAGTGCGCCCCGGCACGGTGGACGCGGCGCTGGAACTCGCCCTGCTGGAGCCGGTCACCAACGCGCTCGGCGGGGCCCGGCTGCGGGAGACCGCCCGCTCCGCCTCCGTCGCCCAGGAGTTCTCCCTGGTGGGCGATGACCGCCTGCCCGAGGGCGTGCTCTGGCACGGGGTGAACCTCTCGCCGCTGTCCTCGACCCCGCGTGCGCTCGACGAGTTCGGGGCGCACCTGGCGGGCAGGCCTCGCCGGGCCAGCTCGGTGGTGGGGGAGCGTGCCGCGATCGAACGGTTGTGGGAGACCCTCGGCCGCTCCTGGGACCGGGAGGTGCGCGAGCACCGCTGGAGCCAGCCGCTGCTGCTCGCGGACCCGCCGGCGCTGATGCCCTCGCTGCCCGGCGCGGGACTGCGAGCCGCCGAGCCGCAGGACGCGGCGGCCGTGTTCCCGGCCGCGGTGGCGATGTTCCGCGAGGAGGTCGGGATCGATCCGCTGCTCGGCGACGGCGGGCGCTCGTACCGCCACCGGGTCGGGGAGCTGATACGGCAACGCCGCACCTATGCGGTGGTCGAGGAGGGCGAGGTGCTGTTCAAGGCCGATGTCGGCGCGCTCTTCGGCCCCGTCGCCCAGATCCACGGCGTGTGGGTGCGCCCGGACCGTCGCGGCCACGGGCTGGGCCGCACCGCGATGGCCGAGCTCGTCGCCCAGGTGCGCCGCGACCACGCCCCGCAGGTCTCCCTCTACGTCAACGACTTCAACGAGCCGGCCCGTCGCGCCTACGCCGCCTCCGGCTTCCGTCAGGTCGGGGAGCTCACCACGCTGCTGTTCTGAGCCGACGGACTCTGTGTCCCGTCGGCTCGGGCGGGACCGTGGGCGGTGAGGACGTACTGCAGCGCGAGCCGGTCCGGGTCCTCCCGCAGTCGGTAGCGGTCGCCCTCGCGCACCATCAGATCAGGCCACGGGCACCAGGCCGCGAACGGGACCTCCTCGAAGGAGTCCAGCACCAGCCCGGCCTGCAGCAGCGCGGTGAGGATCTCCCCGATCGAGTGGTTCCACTCATGGCTGACGGTGTGGGTCATGCGGGGCGTGCCCTCGGGGGCCGGGACATAGCTGCCCTCCTGGTCCCAGGTCATCGGCTGCTCCCGCTGGAAGTAGGGCTGCTCGCTCCTCAGCCCGTCGGAGACGGCGTCGCCCACCGCCATGAGAGTTATCGCGCCGCCCCGGTGCGCGGTGCGGGGAGCGTGCGCGTCGGTGCGCTGCTCAGGAGGCGAGCGCGTCGAGGGCCAGCAGCGTGTTCGCGGCGGTCCAGGCCAGCGGCGCGACCTGGGCCGGGCGGCCGTCGTGCAGCACCTTCTCGGGCAGGGAGCCCTGCTCGGTGCGGTGCGCGGCGAGCCAGGAGAGGATCTCGCGGGCGGGCAGGTGCTCCCCGGCGCGGGCGAGGCCCAGGCCCAGCAGGCTGGTCGACGGGGTCCAGCTGATCCCGTCCTGCTTCCAGGCCGCGCCCGGTGCGATGCCGCCGGCGGGCCGGGACAGCTCGCTCCGCAGCGCCCCCAGGCGTGCCGGATCGATCATGTCGTGCAGGCCCGTCGCGTCGAACAGGGCGAGTGCGGAGTCGGCGCCGCCGCCGTCGCGATAGCGCTGCCAGCCGCCGCGCCCGAAGGTCCCCTGAAGCAGGTGCGCGAAGACCTGCGCCGACTCCTCCGCGCCGGTGGAGCCGGTGAGCTCCGCCCCGGCGCGCAGCCCGGCGAGGGTCGCTCCCGCGCCCCACAGGGTCGCGGCGCCCTCGCGCACCTCCCAGTAGTCGGGGGAGGCGGGCGGCAGCGCGATCCCGCCCGAGGTGGCGTGGTGCAGCGCCGCGAGCGAAGTCGTCACCAGCGGTGCGAGCCGGTCGGCGACGGCCCCGCCTCCGGCGCCCGAGGCGGCGACCGCCTCGGCGCTCGCCCACAGAAGCAGCCCCGTCCCGTCGAACTGCGGGGCGCGGCGATCGGGGGCGCGGTCGGTGCCGGGCACGTAGCGCGCCTCGAACCAGCCGTCGGCCTGCTGGAGGTCCTGGAGATGGGCGAGCACGTCGGCGGCGCGATCGGCCGCGCCGATCCGGGCCAGGGCGACGGAGCAGAACGCCGCATCGCGCGGCCACACGTACCGCCAGTTCGCGGTCCAGCCGGCGACGGGGGCGGGCAGGTCGTCGTCGAGCACCCAGAGGTCCGCGAGCGCGGTGTCCGCGAGGTCGACGAGCAGGTCGGCGTCCCCGGCGGAGGTGCTCGTCCCCGCGGCGGAGATCTCGGCCCCGGCGGCGGAATCGCCGACCCCCGAGGGGGCGCCGCCGCCGTCGGCCAG
>NZ_KV788761.1:0-8158 GCF_001807385.1 Brachybacterium sp. HMSC06H03
TCCTCCGGCTGGCGCGGCTCATGGGTCGCCACGCGCTCGCCGGGGGCGAGCTCGGTGAGGACGGGGCTGGTCGAGACGACCTGCTGGTGGTAGGTGGGGGTGATCCCGGCCTTGCGCATCAGGTCGTTCACGTCGCGCTTCTGGTCCGGGGTCTGCACGGTGATGACCGTGCCGGACTCGCCGGCGCGCGCGGTGCGGCCCGAGCGGTGCAGGTAGGCCTTGTGCTCGACGGGCGGGTCGGCGTGGACCACGAGCGCGACCTCGTCCACGTGGATGCCGCGCGCGGCGATGTCGGTGCAGACCATCGTCGTCGCGGTGCCGGAGCCGAAGGCCTCGAGGTTCCGGGTGCGGGCGTTCTGCGAGAGGTTCCCGTGCAGGTCCACCGCGTCCACGCCGCGGGCGGAGAGCTTGCGGGCGAGGTTCTTCGCGCCGTACTTGGTGCGGGTGAACATGATGGTGCGGCCCGGGGCGGCCGCGAGGTCGCGCAGCACGTCGAAGCGCGTCTCCTTGTCGACCTCGAGCACGTGGTGCTCCATGGTGCCCACGGGGCTCGTCGCGGGATCCGCGGAGTGCGTGACCGGGTCGTGGAGGAACTCCTTGACCAGCTTGTTCACGCCGGAGTCGAGGGTCGCGGAGAACAGCATCCGCTGGCCGCGGCGCGGGGTCGCCTCGAGGATGCGGCGCACCATGGGCAGGAAGCCCATGTCGGCCATGTGGTCGGCCTCGTCGATCACGGTGATCTCGATGGCGCCGAGATCGGCGTGGCCCTGGCCCATCAGGTCGAGGAGCCGTCCGGGGCAGGCGATGAGCACGTCGACGCCGCCCGCGAGGGCGTTCACCTGCGGGTTCTGGCCGACGCCGCCGAAGACGACGGCGCTGCGCAGGCCGGCGGCCTTCTCCAGCGGCTTCAGCGAGTCGGCGATCTGCGAGGCGAGCTCGCGGGTGGGGGCGAGCACGAGCGAGCGCGGCCGACGGGCGGTGCGGCGCCTCGGGGTCTCCAGCAGGCGCGCCACCAGCGGCAGCAGGAAGGCGTAGGTCTTGCCCGAGCCGGTGCGGCCCCGGCCCAGCACGTCGCGCCCGGCCAGGGAGTCCGGCAGCGTCGCGGCCTGGATGGGGGTGGGGTCGGTGATCCCCAGCGGCGCGAGGGCGGCGGTGAGGGAGGCGGGCACGCCGAGGCGTGCGAAGTCAGGGGTGGTCACGAAGGGTGATCCGTTCTCTGTGCGTTGCACCCCGCACGTCGTCTTCGCGTCGGGACCGCTCGAGGCGGTCCTCTCCGGCCGACGCTGTCGCCGTCGGCGGGGCCTGCCGCTCCTCGTGCCCGACGCCGTGCGTCGAGGGGTGCGGGGCTGCCCGGACGGGACCTGTGCCGCGGCGGGAGGACGGCACTTCTACCCACCTTACGCGGCGGTCACCTCGCAGGCGACGGGCGGCACTCCGCATGTGAGATACCACCGTGTCCTCCTGCCGCGGCCTGCGTCCCCGTAAGCCATCCGCCCAAGATTTCCAACGTTGCACATTCTGGGGTGATGGGGTTGACTGGTTCCCGACAGATCACCGCCGATCACGCGCCAGGAGCCTCTGTGATGATCCCTCCGACCCCCGCGCTGCCCGAGGCGCTCGCCGCGCTGTTCACACGAGCCGACGAGCTCGCGGCCCAGCTGGACGCCCCGCTCTCCGCCGCGCCCGACGTGCCCCGCCCCGAGCACCCGCGCCCCCAGCTGCAGCGCCCCACCTGGCTGAACCTCAACGGGACCTGGGAGTTCGAGATCGATCGCGGCGACACGGGCCGGGAGCGCGGCCTGCTGGATCGCGCGCTCGAGGACGAGATCACGGTGCCCTTCGCGCCCGAGACCGCGGCCTCCGGGATCGGCGACCGCGACTTCCTCGAGGCCGTCTGGTACCGCCGCACGGTCACGATCCCCGCCGACTGGGAGGGCCTGCGGCCGATCCTGCGCTTCGAGGCGGTGGACCAGGACGCGACCGTCTGGGCGAACGGCGTCGAGGTCGCCCGCCATCGCGGCGGTTTCACGCCCTTCGCGGCCGATCTCTCGCAGGTCCCCGGCGTCGGCGCCGGCAGCGAGGTCAGCGTCGTCGTCCGTGCCCGTGATCCGCACGATGCGCCCCAGGCCCGCGGCAAGCAGTCCACCTGGTTCCGGCCCACCCACGCCAACTACCACCGCACCACCGGCATCTGGCAGAGCGTCTGGCTCGAGGGCGTGCCGGCCGACGAGATCCGCTCCCTGCGGATCATCCCCTCGCTCGCCGCCGCCTCCTTCGCGATCGACGTGCCGCTCTCGCGCAGCACCCCCGGCACCTGCCTCGAGGTCATCGCCTCCGTGCCCGGCGGGGAGGAGGTCGCGCGCGCGAGCGCCCGCGCCGACCTCGACCTCGCCCCGCACCTGGCGCTGACGATCCCCGAGGAGCACGTGCGCGTGTGGGGCGCCGGCGCGCCCGAGCTCTACGCCCTGCAGGTGCGGCTGCTGGATGCCGACGGCGCCGTGCTCGACGAGGTCCGCTCCTACGCGGGCCTGCGCTCGACCTCCCTGAACGCCCACGAGTACCGTCTGAACGGCGAGAAGGTCTTCCAGCGCCTGGTCCTGGACCAGGGCTACTGGGAGGACTCGTTCATGACCGCCCCGTCGGACGATGCCTTCACCACCGACATCCGCCTGGCGATGGAGGCCGGCTTCAACGGCGCCCGTCTCCACCAGAAGGTCTTCGACCAGCGCATGCTCTTCTGGGCGGACCTGCACGGCTATCTCACCTGGGGCGAGTTCGGGGACTGGGGTGTCTCGGGCCTCGGCCCGCTCGGCGACAACCAGCAGCCCACCGCCTCCTTCATCGGGCAGTGGATCGAGGCGGTCGCCCGCGACATCAACCACCCCTCGATCATCGGCTGGTGCCCGCTGAACGAGACCCACCAGATCCTCCACGACCGCTACACGCAGCTCGACGTCGTCACCCAGGCGATGTACGACGCGACCAAGCTCGCCGACCCCTCCCGCCCCGTGCTCGACGCCTCCGGCTACTCCCACCGGGTGCGCGGCGCCGACGTCTACGACTCCCACTCCTACGAGCAGGATCCCGAGCGGTTCCGTGCCGAGCAGGCCGGGCTCGCCGAAGGCCGACCCTTCGTCAACCGCCGCGACCTGGCCCCGGACGAGTACCCCTTCGCCGACGGTGAGTTCTCCCTGCCCTTCGCCGGCCAGCCGTACTTCGTCTCGGAGTACGGCGGCATCTGGTGGAACGAGCAAGAGGCGAAGGAGGCCGCCGAAGCGGCGCGCGCAGGGAACAACGCCGCCGAGTCCTGGGGCTACGGCCAGCGGATCACCAGCGAGGAGGAGCTCTATGCACGCTTCGAGGGGCTCACCCGCGTGCTGCTCGAGGACCCGCTGATGTTCGGCTACTGCTACACGCAGATGACCGACGTGTTCCAGGAGAAGAACGGCGTGGTCGACTTCGCCCGCGGCCGCAAGCTCGACCTCGCCCGGCTGCGCGCGATCCAGGAGCAGCCCGCGGCCTACGAGACCGAGGGCTGAGCCTCCGAGCGCTCTCCCGCCCCGTCGGCGTCGGTGCCGGAGAGATCCGTGGGGCCGACGGCGGCGCGCCCGAGGTGCTGGGGCCGACGGTAGAGGTGCTGGCCGAGCTCGCCGTGAGCGGTCCGGCTCTCGAGGTCGCGATCGGCACCGGCCGCGTCGCGACCCGGCTGCGCGAGGCGGGCGCGCGGCCGGGGCCTTGCCCGGGGGTGGTCGCTCGCACCCGCGCTTCCGGGGCGGAGGCCGGCTTCACCGCCGCCGTTCTCGAGGTCGATGCCGAGTCCTCACCGGAGCTACCCGACTCCACGAGGCCGTCGGCTTCCATCGCGCCCACGTCTACGCGACCTACGAGAAGCCGGTGGGCTGACGCCCCCGCCCTTGACGCGCACCGCGCCTGCTGTTCATAGTGTCTATGAACAGTAAGGGCGGTCGACGCGTGCGGCCGCCGGCCCGGAGGAGGCGTGAGGCGGATGCACATCCCGGTCGACCCCTCCTCGCCCGAGCCGCTCTACGTGCAGATCCGCGACCATCTGGCCGAGGCGATCGCGCGCGGCGACCTGCCCGCCGGAGAGTCGCTCCCCTCGATCCGCGTCCTCGCCCGTGACCTGCGGGTCAGCGTCATCACGACCACCCGTGCCTACAACGAGCTGGTGGCCGACGGCCTGGTGGACTCCGTGCGCGGCAAAGGCGTCTTCGTCCGGGCCCAGGAACCCGAGAGGATCCGTGCACGGGCACTCGAACGCATCGACGCGGCACTCGCCGAGGCCGTTCGGGCGGCCGGGACGGCCGACATCGGGGCCGAGGAGCTGCACCACCGCTTGCACCACCGCCTCACCCGCATCCTGGAGGAGGACCTATGAGCACGCCGTCCCCGCAGCCGCCTGCGGCCGTGGACATCCAGGAGCTGACCGTGGAGCTGCCCTCGCGGGACCGCCCCTACGCCGCTCCGCTGCGCGCCGTGCAGGATCTCGACCTGACGGCGCCCGCAGGACAGGTCACGGCGCTCGTCGGCGCCAACGGCGCGGGCAAGACCACCACGCTGCGCACGATCCTCGGAGCCCTGCCCTTCTCGGCTGGGCGCCTCGAGGTGCTCGGCACCGCCATGGGTTCGGCGCGGGTCGGCGTGCCGCAGGGCGTGGCCGCCGTCCCCGACAGACCCGCCTATCCGGAGCGCTGGACGGCGCGCAGGGTCGCCCGGGCGTACGCGGCCGCGGGGCCTTTCGACCTCGCGCTCTTCGAGGCCCGGCTGACAGCGCTCCGGGCGCCCCTCGGCCGGTCTGTCGGCTCCCTCTCCCGCGGGCAGCTCACCCAGGTGGCGGTCTCCGCGGCGCTCGCCCGCGACCCGCGGCTCCTGCTCCTCGACGAGCCCTTCGCGCGCCTGGATCCGCTGGCCCGCACCGACCTCGTCGACGAGCTGCGCGAGCTGATGGCCCGCGAGGATCGCACGATCCTGCTGTCGACCCACGACCTCGAGGGCATGGACCGCTTCGTCGACCATCTCGTGGTCATCGCGGGCGGCAGCGCGGTGCTCGAGGGGGAGGTCGAGACGCTCTGCGATGAGTTCCTCCTGCTCGAGCATCCATCGGACACTTCAGCGGGGAGCGATGCTGGTTCGCTGATCGGCCCGGTCACCACCGGCGGCACCACCCGCGGTCTCATCGCGGTCGACGACGCCGGCGGACTCTCGCCCGAGGTCTCGCTGCGCCGGCCGGCGATGAGCGAGCTCGTCACCCATTGCCTGCGCGCCGCCGGTGCGACCCCGGCACCGGACACGGACCTTGTTCCGGAAAGGACGCCTCCCCCCACCACAACCCCGAGGAGGGACGAGTCATGATCCCGATCCGACAGGCGATGCTCATGGAGCTTCGCCTGAACACCGGTCGTTTCGGCGCCGCCGTCGCGCTGTGCGTGCTGTGCCTGGTCCTCGCGGCGACCGTCACCGACGCCCTGGTGGCCGTGCTGCCGATCTGGGCGGTGCTGGCCTGGTACCGCTACGGTCGGGCCGACACTGCCTCGCGCGCCGAGCTGAGAGCGAGCCTCGGCCTCTCCCGCGCGGACCGAGTGCGGGGGCGCGTCGCCCTGATCGGCTTCGAGACGCTCCTCCTGCTGCTCACCGCGGCCCTCGCCCCGTTCGCCGCGACAGCCACCGGGCGTGCGATCTCCGTGGAGCCCGGCCCCACGTTCACCCTGCAGGGGCCGCCCGATCTCCCGCAGGCGGTGCTCGTCGGGGTCGGTCTGGCCATGTCCGCACTCGTGCTGGTGATCACCGCGATCGTCGTCGGCGGGGACTGCCTCACCCACCGCCCCGCCCGGTCGATGGCCGTGCTGAGCTTCGTCGTGTACCTCGGCGCGGGCATGCTCTGCTCCGCAGTAATCGGGGTGCCGCTGGTGGCCTTCGAGCGGGCGGAGATGTCCCTCGGCGCGTATCTGCTGGTCGGCGTCGGGGTTCTGGTGCTCCTCGCCGCGGCCCTGCTGGTGCTGCGCCGACGGGTCCGCCGGTGGATCCGTGTTCTCGACTCGGGGGCCGCGGCCCGGGCGCACGCAGCGGCGTGAACCTCGGTCCGGACATGAGTTCCGTCCGGGGCCCGGTGAGTCCTGCTCGAGGCCCGATGAGCGCCGCCCGGGGCAGGACGAGCCACGGCGATCCGGCACGGTGCCGTCCGGTGAGCATCGAGCCGCACCGTCGCGGCGAACGGGGCGGGGAACGTCGCAGGGCTGTGGAACGATTGCGCCCATGACGATCACCGCTGCGGCCGACGGCTCCGCCCTCGGCAATCCCGGACCCGCAGGCTGGGCCTGGTACATCGACGAGGACACCTGGCGTGCGGGCGGCTGGCCCCACGGCACCAACAACATGGGCGAGCTGAAGGCCGTCCTGGACCTCCTCGAGGCGACGGCCGTGGACTCCGACCAGCACCTGCACATCCTGTGCGACAGCCAGTACGTCATCAACTCCATCACCAAGTGGATGCCGGGATGGAAGCGCAAGGGCTGGCGGAAGAAGGACGGCAGGCCCGTCATGAACGTCGAGCTGCTGAAGGACATCGACCGCGCGCTCGCCGGGCGCAGCGTCGAGTTCGAGTGGGTCAAGGGCCACGCCGGCCACGCGATGAACGAGGCGGCCGACAAGCGCGCGAACGCCGCCGCGACCGCCTTCTCGAAGAAGCAGGACCCGCAGGTCGGCCCCGGATACCGGGGGAGCGCGGCGCCCTCGGCCGGAGCCCGGTCCGCAGATGCTCCCGCGGCCGTGTCCGCCGCTGCGTCTCCGTCGGCGCCTCCCGCCGAAGCGGACCTGTTCAGCCTCTTCGACCAGCCCGCAGCCCCGTCCTGCTCCACCGCGGTCGAGGACACGGTCCTCGTCGCCGACGCCCCCGGCACCAGCGACTTCGAGCAGGTCATCACCCGTGAGCAGGCGCTGCTGAGCGACGCCCTGCGCGCCGACGCCCCGAGCGCGGCCGAGCTGCTCCACCCCGCCTTCACCGAGATCGGCGCGAGTGGCCGCACCTATGACCGCGAGGAGACCCTCGCCGCCCTCGCGCCGCTGGAGGGCGTGCGAGCCGAGGAGTTCATCGCCGACGAGCTCGCACCCGGCGCGATCCTCCTGCGCTATGTCACCACCGGCCCGGACGGCACCGTCCACCGCAGCTCGGTGTGGGTGAAGGAGCGGGGCCGCTGGCTGCTGCGCCACCACCAGGGCACCCCGGAGGGCAGCCGGACGCGGTGACGAGCTCCGTCCCGCTCGCGGACCGCGCAGGCGGACCCGACCTCGCCCGCGGCCTCGCCCTGCTCGGCATCGCCCTGGCGAACCTGGTGGGCTGGCTGCACGGCTCCGCCTGGACGGTGCTGCTGAAGCAGCAGGACGCGAGCGCCGCGGACCGCGTCGTGGACGTGCTGCTCGCCCTGCTCGTCGACAACCGCGGCTTCCCGCTGTTCGCGCTGCTGTTCGGGTACGGGATCGGGATCCTCCGCCGCCGCTCCCTCGAGCGCGGGGAGCGCACAGGACTGTTCCTCCGGCGCATGCTGCGCCGTTTCGCCGTGCTGCTCGCGATCGGCCTCGCCCACGCGATCCTGCTGTTCAGCGGGGACGTCCTGATGCCCTACGCGATCATCGGGCTGCTCTGCGCGGTGCTCGTGACCCGGCACCGGCTGCTGCTGGCCGCGGCCGCGCTCATCACCCTGCCCGCGCTCGGCGTGTGGGGATGGGTCGACGGCACGATCGGGCTCGGTGGGAGCACCGGCTACGCCGCGGCCTCCGCCCCCGACTATCTCACCGGCGTCGGGATCCGCGCCCCGGAGGCGCTGCGCGACACGCTGCTGGCCCCGATCGAGGAGATCGGCCTGCTCTCCCCGATGGCGCTCGGCGCGCTCATGGCCCGCGGCGCCGTGCTCGAGGACGTTCCCGCGCATCGCCGGCGGCTCGGCTGGCTCGCCCGATGGGGCCTCGCGATCGGCCTGGTCGGCGCGGTGCCGCTCGCCGCCGTGCTGGTCCTGGACCCCGCCCATGCCCGGCTCGACGCCGAGATCGTGCTGGGCGTCCTCGGCGTGCTCCACCAGGTCAGCGGCCTCGCCGGGGCCGTCGGCCTCGCCGCCGGGACCGCGCACGACCTCTACTCGGTGCAGCG
>NZ_KV788762.1:0-7809 GCF_001807385.1 Brachybacterium sp. HMSC06H03
CGTCGGCGGGCTCGGCCTCGCCGCCGCGGGCGCGCTGGTCCTGCGTCGCCGCTGACCGGGCCGGTCCCGACGGGGGATGACCGGCAGGACCGGCGCGGAAGGGCTCAGCCCGCCCAGGCCTCCCACAGCCGGGCGTAGTCCCCACCGCGGGCGACGAGCTCGTCGTGGGTGCCCTGCTCGACGACCGCACCGTCGGCCATCACCAGGATCCGGTCGGCGACCCTCGCCTGCGAGAGGCGGTGGGCGACGATGATCGTGGTGCGGCCGCGGGCGACCTCGAGCGCTGCGCGCTCGAGCACCCGCGCCCCGGAGGAGCCCTCGTCGGCAGTGGCCTCGTCGAGGATCAGCACTGCCGAATCCTGCAGCGAGACCCGGGCCAGGGCCAACTGCTGGGACTGCTCGGCGGTGAGCCGCTCGCCCTTCTCTCCCACCTCGGTGTCCAGGCCCTGCGGCAGGCGGTCCACCCAGGCGAGCGCCTCCACCCTGGCCAGCGCCACGCGCAGCAGCTCGTCGGAGGCGTCGGGGGCGGCCAGCTGCAGGTCCTCCCGCAGCGTGCCGCGGAAGACGTGCACGTCCTGGGAGACGATCGAGGCGTGGCGTCGCACGGCCTCGAGATCCGCGCTCGCGAGATCCGCACCGCCGTGCAGCACCCGGCCGTGGCGCGGGACGAGCGTGCCCGCCATGATCGCGGCGAGGGTCGACTTGCCCGCGCCGGAGGCGCCCACCAGCGAGACCGTCTCCCCGGGCGCGATCTCGAGGTCCAGCGGCCGCAGCACGATCCGCTCGGCGCCGTCCTCGTCCTCGCCGTAGGCGTGGGAGACCTGCTCGAGGCGGATCGAGGCGTCGCGGGGCACCTCGGTGCCGGGGGAGACCGCGGGGTCGATCGAGGTGATCACCCCGACCATCCTCGCCAGGCTCGCCAGCGCCGACTGGATCTCGTCGAGGTTGAAGATCACCGCCATCATCGGCCAGAACAGGGTCACCAGGTACACCGCCGCGGCGGTGACCAGGCCGACGGGCGCCGCACCGGTCTGCACCAGCACGAAGCCGACCCCGATCACCATCGCCAGCGCCAGGTTCTCGGGCACGTTCAGGCCCAGCACCAGCCGGCTCACCAGGTGCATCACGCGCATGTTCAGCAGCGCGGCGGTCTCCGAGAGCACGGCCACGTGGCGGGTCTCGCGCCGCTCGATGCCGTAGGCGTGCACGGTGGGGATGCCGTGGATGGCGGAGAGCAGGCCCTGGGCGCGGGCACCCATCGCGATCCGCTCGCGGCGGTAGATCGGGCCGGTGCGGCGCAGGTACCAGGTCGCGGCCAGCACGTACATCGGCACGATGATCATGACCATGAGCAGCAGCCACGGCGAGAGCATCGCCATGCCGCCCAGGGTGATCAGCACCAGGAATCCGAGCTGGATGAGGTTCGGGACGAGGTTGTTCACCGCCCGGGCGGCGACGTCCACGTCGTCGGCGACGCGGGAGAGGGCGTCGCCGATGCCGGTGCGCTCCATGGTCTGCGCGGGCAGGTCCAGGGCGCGGTCGATCACGTCCTCGCGCATCCCGGCGAGGATCCGCTGGCCGAGCGCGGAGATCATCGACCAGCCCGCCGCCATCAGCACCGCCTGGAGCACCCCGACCCCGAGGATCCGCAGCCCCAGCGACCACACCTCGGCGCTCGAGCCGCCGGCGGCGACCACGTCCACGGCGGAGCCGATCAGACGGGGGAGGATCGCGGCGGCGACCGAGCCGCCGACGGTGATCAGCAGCGTGGCCGTGGCCGAGAGCCAGTGCTCCCGCAGCCGCGCGAGCATGAAGCGCATCGAGGCGCCGGGGCCCGCGATGGGCAGCAGCTGCGCGTGCTCGGCCAGCTGACGGCGCGCGGTCGCGTCCTCTCCGAGGACCTCCTCGAGCGGCCGGTCCCAGTCCAGGCCCGGCATGCGGGTCCCCTGGGATCCCTGCGATGCGCTCATCGCCGCACCACCTCCCGGTACTGCTCGTGTCCCATCAGATCGGTGTGCTCGCCCTCGGCGGTGATCCGCCCGTCGCGGACGAAGACCACGCGGTCCGCCGCCTGCAGCAGCGCCGGGGCGCGGGTGACCAGCAGGGTCGCCCGGTCGCTGCGGTGCCGTGCGGCGACCAGCGCCTCGGCGATGTTCTGCTCGGTGACGGCGTCGACCGCGGTGGTCGGGTCGTGCAGCACGAGCACCGGCGCATCCGCGGCCACGGCGCGGGCGAGCGCGATCCGCTGCCGCTGCCCGCCGGAGAGGTTCGCGCCGCGGTCCAGGATGCGGGTGTCGTAGCCCTCGGGCAGGATCCGCAGCAGGTCCTCGGCGCCGGCGGCGTGCAGCGCCGCGTCGGCCCAGCCGTCGTCGCCGGTCTCCGGCGAGGGGCCCTGCTCGGGGGCACGGGTCGCGAGCTGCTCGCGCAGGGTGCCGTCGAAGAGGTCCACGACGTGCGGCTCGACGAGCAGGTCCGCCCGCAGGCCCAGCCGGTCCTCGGGCGTGATCGCCACCTCGCCCACGCGGGCGCCGCCGTCGACGCGGCCGCTGACCGCGTCGATCACGTCCGCGGCGTCGGCCGGATCCGCGCAGGCCAGCGCCACCACCTCGCCGTCGGCGACGGACAGCAGCGGCAGGTGCAGGCCGCCGGCGGCGCCGCGTCGGCCCGTCCCGCGACCGCCGCGCTCGTCGCGCTGCGTGGTGAGCACGTCCAGGGTCAGCTCCGGGTCGTCGACCGTGCGGTCGAGGTCCGTGTACAGGTCCCGCACGCGACGCGCCGAGGTGGACATGCCGGCCCACCACACCGGGGCGCCGGAGAGGCCCTGCAGCATCCCCATCACGTAGCGGGCCAGGCCCACCACGGCGATCAGCACGCCGAGGGTCAGCGCGCCGTCGAGGGTGCGCAGCGAGGCGAGGACCACGACCGCCGCGAGCATCGTCCCGGTCACCAGGGTCGTGAGCCCCGAGGAGAGGCCCGAGTAGCGGGCGTTGACCAGCGCCGCGTCCAGCGCGGTGCGGGAGCGGCGGCGGTAGGTCGCCCGTGCCCGGCTCTGCACGCCCAGGCCCTGCAGCACCCGCAGCCCGTGCACGAGGTCGGTCGCGGTCGCCGCGGCCTCCGCGGCCTGGGACTGCTGGTCGTCGTAGCGGGCGGACAGGGTCGGGGTGATCACGCGGATCACCACCACCATCACCACGATGCCCAGCCCCATCGCGAGCCCCAGCCACAGGTCCATCACGGCGAGATAGGCGGTCGCCCCCAGCACCGCGAGGGTCGAGGGGACCACCCACGGGATCATGTCCATCACGTCGGACGCCTTGTCCGCATCCGAGGTTGCGATCGAGAGAACCTCGCCGGCGGGGCGGCGCACCGTGCGCGAGCGCGGGTCGAGCACCGCGCCGGTCAGGCCCACCCGCAGCCGGTGCCGCTCGTACATGACCGCCTTCTGCGAGAGCAGGAAGGTCCACACCCACAGCAGCACGCCCAGCACGCGCAGCAGGATCAGCCCTGCCGCGCCCAGCACCGTCAGCCGCAGATCGCCGGCGAGGATGCCGTGGTCGATGAGGAGGCCCAGCACGATCGGCATGAGCATCTCGACGCCCTCGGACACGGTCGCCAGCGGCAGGATGAGCGCGAGGGTGCGACGGTGGGTGCGCACGATGGAGCGCAGCACGCCGGGGACGGGGCGTGCCGGGGAGGAGGTCGCCGCGGCCGCGGCAGGGGAGGAGTCGAGCACTCGTCCGATCCAACCCGTCCGGACCCTGCGGGGCAAGGTGTTTTCCCCCGCCCGTGAGCCGGTCGACGCACGGCGGGCGCGCCGGTGCGACAATGGGGGCTCGCCAGTCCCCGACCCGAGGAGAATCCATGAGCGCCCGTCGCGTGGAGCTGTTCGTCGACCCCGTCTGCCCCTTCGCCTGGATGACCAGCCGCTGGCTGCTGCACGCCGCCGAGGTGCGCGAGATCGAGCCGGTCTACTCGGTGATGTCGCTGTCCGTGCTCAACGAGGGTCGCGAGCTCGATCCCGGCTATCGCGCCATGCTCGATGACTCCTGGGGCCCGGCCCGGCTGGCGATCGCGATCCGCGAGGCCGAGGGGAACGAGGCCTTCTCCCGCTGGTACACCGCCTGGGGCGAGCGCTATCACGTGGGCGGTCAGAACGAGGACCGTCGCTCCACCGCGGTCGCCGCGCTCGCCGATGCGAATCTGCCGGCCGAGCTGATCGAGGCCTACGAGCCGGTCGCCGGCGACGAGATCGACACGGCGCTGCGCGCCTCGCACGAGGGCGCCACCTCCCGCGCCGGCGACGAGGTGGGCACCCCGGTGATCTCCTTCGGCGAGGGCACCGCCTACTTCGGCCCTGTCGTCTCCCCGGCCCCGAGGGGCGAGGACGCCGGGAAGCTGCTGGACGCGCTCGCGACGCTCGCCTCGGTCGACGGCTTCTACGAGCTCAAGCGCTCCCGCTCCGGCGGCGTCGACTTCAGCTGACCGCACAGTTCGTCCCCGACGAGCCTCCTCGCCCCTCCTCACGACAGGAAGACATCCACGACATGCGCGTGCACATCGGTACCGACCACGCCGGCTTCGAGCTGAAGAACCGCCTGGTGGCCCAGCTGGAGAACAAGGGGCACGAGGTCACCGACCACGGCGCCCACGAGTACGACGCCCTGGACGACTACCCGCCCTTCTGCACCGACGTGGGTGAGGCCGTCGTCGCGCAGCCCGGCTCCCTCGGCATCGTGATCGGCGGCTCCGGCAACGGCGAGCAGATCGCCGCGAACAAGGTCGCCGGCGTCCGCGCCGCGCTGGTGTGGAACGAGGAGACCGCGCGCCTGGCCCGCGAGCACAACGATGCGAACGTGATCTCGGTGGGTGCCCGCCAGCACTCCGAGGAGGAGCTCGAGGCGCTGATCGACGTGTTCCTGGCCGAGCCGTTCTCCGGCGAGGAGCGCCACCAACGCCGCATCGACCTGGTCGCCCGCTACGAGACCACGGGCGGCTACAGCGAGGACCAGGGCGCCGGCGCCGACGCGCGCTGATGCCGGAGGGCCACACCGTCCATCGGCTCGCCGCCGCCTTCGCGCGAGGGTTCGGCGGGCAGCGGGTGCGCACCTCCAGCCCCCAGGGACGCTTCTCCGACGCGACGCAGCTCGACGGCCAGGTGCTGCTCGGCGCCGAGGCGGTGGGCAAGCATCTCTTCCTGGCCTTCGCCCCTACGGCCGACGTCGACCCGGCGGACCCGTCGGTGCGGCACGTCCACGTGCACCTGGGCCTGTACGGGTCCTGGACCTTCGCGGGCGACCCCGGCTTCGCAGGCGCCCACGCGATCGGCGCCCCGCGTCTGAGGATCGGGGAGCGGGAGGAGGAGAGCGAGGGCACCGTCGACTGGCGGCGGATCGTGCCGCGCGAGACGGTGCGGCTGCGGATCGCCGGCCCCCGCGGTCTCGCCGACCTCACCGGCCCCACCGCCTGCGAGGTGCTGGACGGCGAGGGCCGGCAGCGGGTGCTGGACCGGCTCGGCCCGGACCCGCTGCGCCCGGACCCCGACGGCTCCGCGCAGCGCCGCTTCGTCGAGGGGATCCGGCGTTCCCGCACCACGATCGGCGCGCTGCTGATGGACCAGAAGGTCGTCGCCGGGATCGGGAACATCTACCGCGCCGAGCTGCTGTTCCGGGCGAGACTGGATCCCTTCGTGGCCGGACGCGATCTCACCGCCGGGATGTGCGAGGAGATGTGGGAGGACCTGGTCGCGCTGATGGCCTACGGCGCGCGGACGGGGAGGATCGTCACCACCCAGCCCGAGCACCGCCAGATCGAGGCGCGGATCGTCGAGCGCTCACGCGGCACCCGCCAGAACGGGGACGAGGACCCGGACGTGGTGCCCCGGGAGGAGTCCTTCTACGTCTATCACCGCCAGACCCTGCCCTGCCGGCTGTGCGGGACGACGATCCGCTCGGGCGAGATCGCCGCCCGCACGGTGTTCTGGTGCCCGCGCTGCCAACGGGTCCGCAGCCGCCGCGCGGGATGGACACGCGAGCATCCCGCTGCGCCCTGGGCGCTCGCGCGGTGATCTGTGCCGACGGCAGTACCCTGACGCCCATGCCCGACCAGCCCGTCGCCCCGCCCGACCTGCACCGCGCCGTTCTCGACGACCTCTCCGCCCGCACCCTCTACCTGCTGGTGACGCTGCGCCAGGACGTGTTCACGATGGAGCAGGGCGCGAGCGACGCGGACCTCGACGGGCGCGAGCTCGAGCCGAGCACGGAGCTGCTGTGGCTCGAGGAGGAGGGGGCGCCGATCGCGCACCTGCGCCTGCTGCGGGAGACGGACGGCGCGCTCCGCATCGGCCGCGTCGCGGTGCGCGCGGACCGTCGTCGCGGCGGCCACGGCAGGCGCCTCATGGTCGCGGCGCTCGAGCGGGCCCGGGAGCTCGCCCCGAGCGCCGAGGTGCACCTCGACGCCCAGGCGTATCTCGAGACGTGGTACGCCTCGATGGGCTTCGAGACGGTGAGCGACGTGTTCCTCGAGGCAGGGATCGAGCACGTCGCGATGGTGCTGCGCCCCGCGAGCGCCTGAGCCGGGCCGCGCGTCGGGCTCAGGCGCGGCGCGCCTCGATCAGCTCCACGATCTCGGCCCGCTCGAAGTAGCGCGCCGTCGCCAGGCCGCTCGGCTCGCCGAGGTCCGGGTCCGCCCCGGCCTCGAGCAGCGCCCTCGCCACCTCGGTGAAGCCCTTGAAAGCGGCGCCCGCGAGCGGGGACTGGCCGCGGTCGTTGAGGAGGTCCACATCGGCGCCGCGGGCGGCGAGCTCGGTCACCAGGGCGGCGTGCCCGTGATAGGCGGCGAGCATGAGCGGGGTGTTCCCGGAGGCGTCGCGCAGGTTCGCCGGTGCGCCGTGGTCGAGGAAGGCGCGCACGGTCTCGGCGTCGCCCGTCCGGGCGGCGTCCAGCAGGGCGTTGGCGAGCTCGATGAGCTCGGGATCCAGGGAGTCGTCGGTCATAGCCCCAGCGTATTACGCAGCACCGATGAGCATCTCCGCCAGCAGCGGCCACACCAGCAGCCCCGCCGCGATCACGACCCCCAGCAGGTCCGCGGGGCCGACGGGGCTCGGCGCCGCCCAGGTGCGGTGCGTCGCGGTCGCGAAGCCGCGGGAGTCCATCGCCAGAGCCTGCTGCTCGGCGCCGCGCAGCGTGTCCACGAGAAGGGCGAGGGTGGCGCCCGCGAGCATCCGGGGGGAGCGGGGACCGCCGAGGCCGCGGCGAGTGCGGGCCTCGAGGATCGCCGCCCACTGCCGGCCCAGATGCCCTACCCGCACCAGCGCGATCACGGAGGCGGCGACGGGCCGTCCGGGCAGGTGCAGGCGCTGGCCGAGCGCATCCCCGAGCGGGGTGGGGCGCACGGAGGCGAGGGCCAGCACCCCGGGGGCGACGAAGGCGGTGATCCGCGCGGCCTCCTTCAGGCCGACCAGCCATGCCTCCCCGGACAGCGCCGGCGCCTCGCCCAGCAGCGCCGTGGTCCAGGCGAGCCCCGCCGCGGAGAGCACGATCGGGAGCAGGCGCAGGGCCGCGCCGCGCAGGCTCCGCACCGCCAGCGGGGCGAGCAGCACGGTCGGGGCGAGGGCGAGCAGCCCGCCCTGCCAGCTCTGCACGGCGAAGGAGCCGATCGCGGCGAGGATCCCGATCAGGCTCAGCGTCAGCGGGTTCAGCGCGTCGGCCGGGACCCGGCGGGGCGCGGGCGTGGGGACCGCGTCCGGTGCCGGGGCGGGCAGGTCGTGGCGCGCGTCGGCCGCGGCGACGAGGAGCTCGTCGTGGCTCGCGG
>NZ_KV788763.1:0-7003 GCF_001807385.1 Brachybacterium sp. HMSC06H03
GCCCGCCGCAGCCGCCCCGGGCCCCGCAGCCCGGAGGTGCCGCGTCGTCGAGCACCGGCGCGCCGATGCTCGGCGACGAGGCGGTCGCGCGTGCCGCCGAGGTCGCCGCCGGACACAGCTCCGAGCGGATCATCGACACGAGCTCCGGCCGTGACGACGGGCTGAACAAGTGCCCCCGCTGCGGCAGCACCGAGATCCAGTACTCGCTGACCGCGAAGGCGCTGGTGTGCTCGTACTGCCGCCACAGCTGGAACGAGGACATCGCCGAGCAGCGCTTCGGACTCGACTCCTCGATCGCGGAGCTGCGCGGCCACACCATGGCCTCCGGCACCGCGGACGTGCGCGAGGACCTCACCACCGTGACCCTGAAGTGCCAGGGCTGCGGCGCGGAGATCGTCCTCAACGTCGACCAGCAGATGCAGGCCCGCTGCCACTGGTGCCGCCAGACCCTCTCGATCAACTCGCAGATCCCCAACGGCGCGGTGCCGGACGCGGTGCTGCCCTTCCTGCTCACCCGAGAGGAGGCGGTCGAGCGGATCGACGCCTTCGCCGGGAAGCGCAAGACCTTCGCGCTGGGCCGCTTCACGCAGGAGTTCGTGCCCGAGAACGTGATGGGCGTGTACATCCCGTATCTCGTGGTCGATGGGAACATGCATGCCGTGCTGCGCGGCACCGGCGAGGTCACCACCCGCGAGTACACGGTGCGGCGCCGCGTGGGCAAGGACAACTACGTCACCGAGACCTACTACGACGCGGACGTCTACGCCGTCCAGCGCGCCTTCGACCTGCTGGTCGACGATCTCACCGTCGAGTCCGCGAGCCGGTTCGACGCGCGCGACAACGAGGACGCGACCAACAACATCCTCAACGCCGTCCAGCCCTACGACACCGAGAACGCGGTCATCTACAACTCGAACTACCTCAAGGGCTTCACCTCCGAGCGGCGCGACCTGAACGTCCGGGACGTCGACGCCGAGGTGGAGAACCGGTTCCTCGCGATCGCCCGGGCGAAGGCCGCCCCCACCATCTCCCGCTACGACCGCGGGGTGCGCTGGAAGGAGGAGGGCGTGGCCGTGCACGGCACGCGCTGGGTGTCGATCTACGTGCCGGTGTGGCTGTACAGCTACGCCGACTCCGCCAAGGGCGAGGGCGCGCTCACCCACTACATCGCCGTCAACGGCCGCACCGGCACCACGATGGGCTCCGTGCCCGTCTCCCATCCGAAGATCTTCGCCGCCTCCTGCGCCGCGGGCACCGTCGCCGCCGTGGTCGGCGCGCTCGCCGGCCTCGCCTACATGTTCTTCTGATGAGCACGCCGACCACGACCGACCACCCCCCGAGGAGGCCCGCATGCACCCGCTGCTCGCTGAGATCGCCGCGGACCCGACCGCCGCGATGCTGCTGGCCGACTCCGGGGACGGCGCCGCCGGGATCGCCTTCCCCTTCCTGCTGGGCCCGGCGGTGTTCCTGGGCACCTACCTCGGCATCTACCGCTATTACCGCAACCGGGACAAGCGGCACGAGTTCGAGAAGAAGACCGACGTCGCCGTCGGCAACCTCCGCACCGGCGACCGGCGCGTCGGCAGCAACAACCGGCAGAAGAGCCGCACCATGTCCGGCGTCAACAGCCGCGACCATCTCGAGCGGGTCCGACGGATCAGGGTGGAGTGATGGCGGAGACGGAGGTCGTCGTCGTCGGAGCCGGGCCTCGCACGGGTGCGGCCCGGCGCGCCCGGGCCGGTGCAGGCCTTCCTCGACCGCGGCGAGGACTTCCTCCAGGCCCGCGATGTGGAGGGGCTTGTCGACCAGATGAACGCGCTGGTGGGGGAGGACCTGATCGATGCCCGCGAGCTCGAGCGCACGATCCGGGCGCGGGACGCCGAGGTGGGCAACCGCTTCTCGAAGGATGCTCAGATCACCGCGCTGCGCGGCGCGCGCGGCTATCTCGGCGACCGCCTGATCCGCACCGCCTCCCCGCACGCTCTGCTCGATCCCTCGGCGGGCCCGCTGATCGCGGTGCGCCTGCACGTGCTGCTGCGCAAGACCCTCGGCGGTCTCGAGACCGACCTCGGCGGCCGCGTGCAGCGCGAGGGCGGCGCAGCGCTGCCGGGCCTCTATGCGGCGGGCGAGGCGAGCGGCTTCGGGGGCGGCGGCGTGCACGGCCGCAACGCGCTCGAGGGCACCTTCCTCGGCGGCTGCCTGTTCTCCGGCCGGCAGGCCGGTCGGGGGATCCTGGACGACCTTCGCTGAGGCCTCACTCCCCGGTGCGCTCGGCGCCCGGGAGCAGGATCGTGGAGAAGTCGTGCTCGCCGTGGCCGGCGGCGATCTCCGCATCCAGGGAGGCGAGCGCGCCGCGGAGGGCGGGCAGGTCGCTGCCCGGACGGTCCGCACCCTCGACGGTGTCGATCATCAGCCGGGCGTCCTTCGCGATGGCATCCGCGGTGAAGTCCCCTCCCTCCGTGCTGCGCTCTCCGCGCACGAACGGGCCCTTCATCCCCGCGATGAACGCGAGCCCCGTGGAGCCGAGCATGTCGAGGGTCGCCTCTGCGGAGGTGCCCGTCGCCTCGCCGAGGGCGAGCGCCTCGCGCAGGCCCTGCGCGGAGACCGCCAGCGCCAGGTTCGCCAGCAGCTTCCCGACGGCGGCCTCGCGGCCGGAGCCGACGCCGCGCAGGCGCTCCGGATCGGCCCAGGGGGCGACGAGCTCGAGCACCTGCTCGCGCCGTCCGTCGTCGGGGGTGCCGACGTAGACGCCGAGCGTGCCCTGCCGGGCCGGGCCCAGGGTGCCGACCACGGGCGCGCCCACGTAGGAGGGGACGGCAGCCGCGAACCCCTCGGCGTCGGCAGGGGAGACGGTGGTGGTGTCCACCCAGGTCACGCCGGCCGGGATCAGGGACGGGACGATCACCGTCTCGCGCACCGCGTCGGGGCCGAACAGCGAGGTGACGACCAGCTCGGCGCCCGCGACGGCCTCGGCGGCGGTGCCGGCGACCGCGGCGCCCGCCTCGGCGAGGCGCTGCGTGCGGGAGGCGGTGCGGTTCCAGACGGTGAGGTCGTGGTCGGGAAGCAGATGGAGGGCCAGCTCAGTGCCCATGCGGCCGGTGCCCAGGAACGCGATTCTCATGCCGCCAGTGTGCCACCGGGCCGTCCACAGCGGCCTGTCGTCCGGCCCCGGGAACGTGCACAATGGAGATCATGACTCCTCGCCTCTCCCGTCGCCGGGCGCTCGTCGCCGCCGCCGCTGCCGGGCTCGGACTGCCCGCCGCCGCCACCGCCACCGCGGCGGAGCCCGCGCGTCGGGGCGGCCCGTTCCAGACGCTGCGCGCCGCGACCTACAACGCCTCCCTGAACCGCGGCCGGGACGGGCAGCTGCTCGAGGACCTGGCCACCGGGGAGGACGCCCAGATCCGGGCGGTCGCCGAGGTCATCCAGATCAACAGCCCCGACATCCTGCTGCTCAACGAGTTCGACCACGACGACGAGGGCCGCGGCGCGGACCTCTTCCGCGAGAAGTACCTCGAGGTGCCGCAGAACGGGCAGAGCCCCGCCTTCTACCCCTACGCCTTCACCGCCCCCGTGAACACGGGCGTGCCCTCCGGCCTGGACCTGAACCGAGACGGCACCGTCGGCGGCCCGGACGACGCCTGGGGGTTCGGCCAGTTCCCCGGCCAGTACGGGATGGTGCTCCTCTCCCGCTACCCGATCCTCGCCGATCAGGTGCGCACCTTCCAGAACCTGCGCTGGGCGGACATGCCGCACAACCTGCTGCCCACCGAGTTCTACGGGCCGGAGATCTCCCCGCAGCTGCGGCTGAGCTCGAAGTCGCACTGGGACGTGCCGGTGCAGATCGGCACGAACGTCCTCCACGTCCTCGCCGCCCACCCCACCCCGCCGAGCTTCGACGGCCCCGAGAAGCGCAACCAGCGCCGCAACCACGACGAGATCCGGCTGTGGGTGGACTACCTCCAGCCCGGCCGTCGCTCGCAGTGGATCGTCGACGACGCCGGGACGCGCGGCGGCCTGGAGCCCAGCGCCCCCTTCGTGATCCTCGGCGACTTGAACTCCGATCCGGCCGACGGCGACTCCTGGCCCGGTGCGATCGAGCAGCTCCTGCGCCATCCCCGCGTCCAGGACCCGAGGCCCACCAGCGACGGCGCCGTCGAGGCGGCCGAGCTGCAGGGCGGCGCGAGCGCCGAGCACGTCGGCGAGGCGCGGTACGACACCGCCGACTTCGCCGAGCCCACTCCGGGGAACCTCCGCGTCGACTACGTGCTGCCGGCCCGCGAGCTGCAGATCGCCTCCTCGGCCGTGTACTGGCCGCGCCAGGGCGAGCCCGGCAGCGAGCTGACCGGCAGCCACCCCTTCCCCACCTCCGATCACCGCCTGGTGCGGGTGGACCTTCAGGTGAAGGCGTGAGCCCGACCTCCGCCCCGCTCCTCGATGTCGCCGCGCTGCACGCGCTGATCGACGAGATCGGGCAGGAGGGTCACCCCCTGGTCCTGCTCGACGTGCGCTGGGCGCTCGACGGCAGCAAGGGCGAGCACGACCACCGCGCCGGGCATCTCCCCGGCGCGGTCTACGTCGACCTCGGCACCGAGCTCGCGGCCCCGGCGCGCCCCGAGGCGGGCCGTCACCCGCTGCCCGACCCCGCAGACTTCGCCGCGACCCTGCGCCGTCTCGGCGTCACCGAGGACTCCCGCATCATCGCCTACGACGACACCGACGGAGCCCCCGCCGCCCGCCTGGTCTGGATGCTGCGCGCCCTCGGCCACGAGGCCTCCGTGCTCAGCGGCGGCCTGCACGCCTGGAACGGACCGCTCGAGAGCGGGCCCGTCACCCCGGAGCCCGGGGACGTGCTGGTGAGGGACTGGCCCGCGGACCGGATCGCGAGCGCCGACGAGGTCGCGCAGCTCGCCGCCTCCGAGGAGGCCGTCGTGATCGACGCACGTGCCCCCGAGCGCTATCGCGGCGAGGTCGAGCCGATCGACCCGCGCGCCGGCCACGTGCCCGGCGCCGTGAACCTGCCCTACGCCGGCAACCTCGATGCGGAGCGGCGCTTCCTTCCCCCCGAGGAGCTGCGCGAGCGCTTCGAGGCCGCCGGCGTCACCGCGGACGGCGAGACCGTCGTGTACTGCGGCTCCGGCGTCACCGCCACCCACGACCTGCTCGCGCTCGAGGCCGCGGGTTTCCCGCGGGTGCGGCTCTTCCCCGGCTCCTGGTCGCAGTGGAGCACCGACCCCGAACGGCTCGTCGCCGTCGGCCCGAACCCCTGAGCCCCTTCCCGCTCACGCTCCCGGGTTGATCTCCCGGATCGCCGCGATGATCTCGCGGTGCCGGCGTCGCTGCGCGGGACGCTCCTCCTCGGGAACGTCCTGGCCCAGCACCGCCGCCCAGATCGGGACCATCTCCTCGTGGTACGAGTGCCCGTGCCCGCCCGGCGCCGCGATCGACAGCGGCATGTCCGAGGCGATCTGCCAGAAGGTGATCCAGGGGAACCAGCGCATCGCCGGGGTGACGTCGTGCCCCACCCGCTCCTGCAGCCAGGCCGGCTCGCGCCACAGCAGCGAGGGGTCGAACCACACCACCGGGTCCGAGGGATGCTGGGCGAAGACCACGCGCGGGGTCTCCCACGGCACGTACAGCCCGCCCCAGTAGTTGCGGTCCAGGTCCCGGGGACGGGTGACCACGCGGACGTGCCGGCCGTCGTCGATGATCGGCGCGACCGCGGGGGAGCCGGGCCGTGCGCGCTTCGTCAGCTGCTCCCACAGCGGCGTGAAGCTCGGGGTGCCCGTCCACACCGCCCCGTCGACCGTGCGCAGCAGCTCGGGCAGGTCGCGGAACGCGGCGGTGCCGCCGAAGGCGCCCAGCGACTCGCCGGCCACGTACAGGCGCGGACGCCGCTGGGGCGGGAGCTGCGTCATCCGGCGCCGCACGCCCTGGACCAGCAGCGCGCCGGCGCGCTGCGGGGAGCGGCGGTCGGCGAGATAGGTGAGGGGGCTCGGGAAGTACGAGTACTGGAGGGAGGCGGTCGCGCAGTTCCCCGCGGTGAGGAACTCGATCGCGGACAGCGACCACTCCTGCAGCCAGCCGGTGCCGGTCCCGGTGAACAGCACCAGCACCTCCCGGTCCCAGGCATCGGTGCGGTCCAGCTCCGCGATCACCGCCTCGACGGTGTCCTCGAGGGTGCGGGAGCCGGACTTCGCGGCGTACACGCGGATCGGCTCGGCCGCCTCACGGCCGACGGTGCGGGAGATCGTGGCCGCCTCCGCGCCGGCGGAGACGATCTTGCGGCCCGGCGCGCCGAGGGACTGCCAGGTCTCCAGCGATCCCGGCCCGCCCGAGCGCAGCGCGGAGGTGGGGCGGGGCACGTCGGGGGAGATCAGCCGGTTCGCGGCGTCGGCCCGTTCGATCATGCCCTCGAGCACCCGCCCGCGGACCAGCCGGTCCACCACCACCGCGACCGTCGCGGCGGTCAGCAGCAGCGAGGAGACGCCGACCACACGCGCCGGCAGGTAAGGGCGCAGCAGGGATCGGTAGAAGCGCGCGGTCGCGACGGTGGACCGGGCGGCGACGAGCGCGGCGAGGGAGAACCCGGCCCCGGCCGCGGTGCCGACCAGGTGCGTGGCGAGGTTCTTGGGCTCCTGCTGGACCAGAAGGCTGATCTCCCGCTGCCGCATCACCCCGCGCACCCACGAGTAGGCGGTGAGGCCGACGAGGGCGCACGCCCCCGCCCAGCGGGCGCGGCGGCGATGGTCCGGGGCGATGTCCACCTCGAGGCCGATCGCGGCACCGGCGCGGCGCACGGCACGGCCCGCGAGGGTGCCGGCGGCGTAGCCGTAGACCTCCGACAGCCCGATGTTCGCCGCCCACATCCACCAGGTGCGGGGCAGCAGGCTCGGGGAGGTCGAGATCCATGCGGTCAGCGAGGCGCCGAGGAAGCCGCCGGTGTCCAGCGGGGCGGCGATCGCCGAGCGGCGCGCCCCGCGACGCGCCCGGCGGGTGGCGC
>NZ_KV788764.1:0-9252 GCF_001807385.1 Brachybacterium sp. HMSC06H03
CGCGGCCCAGCCGGCGGCGCCTCCCCGTCGGCGACGGGGCCGCACCACCGCACCGATCCTAGCGGTCCGACGGCACCGGGCGGGGACGCCGCCCGCCGACGCGCCCGCCCCGGAGGGGATCTGCCGCGCACCGGATCAGCCTCCGCCCGGGAGACCCCGCCCACCTCAAGTGGGACGGCGCAGGCCGGTTTGGGAGACTGGGCCCGTGCCTGCAGACCGCTTCGACCGCGCGACCCCGCCCGTCGCCCCCACCTCCCCCGGCCTCGTCGTCGACGAGCAGGGACGGGGCACCTTCGCCGTCGCCGCCCCCCGCGCCCGAGCGGTGGACCTGTGCCTCCGCCAGGGCGCCGCCGAGCACCGCCAGAGGCTTCGCCACTACGACGGGGGCCTGCACTGGGACCACGTCACCGGCATGACCCCCGGCACCCGCTACGGGCTGCGGGTCGACGGCCCGTGGGATCCCGGCAGCGGGATGCTCGCCAATCCGCGCAAGCTGCTGCTGGATCCCTGGGCGCGCGGCGTCTCCCACTCCTCCCCTCTGCTGAGCGCCTTCTTCCCCTTCGAGGTCGACGCGATGCTGGACCGCCGGGACGAGGTCCCCCAGCGCAGCGAGGTCGACAGCGGCGACTCCGCCGTGTGGTCCGTGGTGGTCGACGACGCCTTCGACTGGCAGGACGACCTGCGGCCGATGGTCGACTGGGGCGCGACCGTGCTCTACGAGCTGCACGTCAAGGGCTTCACCCGGCTGCACCCGGAGCTGCCTCCGGAGCAGCGCGGCACCTATGCCGGGCTCGGCCACCCCGCCGTCACCGGCTACCTGCGGGACCTGGGCGTGACCAGCATCGAGCTGCTCCCGATCCACGCCGCGATGGACGAGCCGCACCTGACCCGGCTGGGGCTGACGAACTACTGGGGCTACTCGACCATGTCGTACTTCGCCCCCGAGCCCTCCCTCGCCACCGCCGCCGCCCAGCAGGCCGGCGCCCAGGCGGTGCTCGAGGAGGTCAAGACCATGGTGCGCCGCCTGCACGAGGCCGGCTTCGAGGTGATCCTCGACGTGGTCTACAACCACACCGCCGAGGGCGGCGGCGACGGCCCCTCCCTCTCGCTGCGCGGCCTGGACAACCTCGAGTACTACTGGACCGACCACGGCGTCCCCCAGGACGTCACCGGCACCGGCGGCACTCTCGGCCCCCGCTCCGTGCACACGATGGACCTGGTCCTCGCCTCCCTGCGCTACTGGGTGCAGGAGGTGCACGTGGACGGGTTCCGCTTCGACCTCGCCACCACGCTCGGCCGCGACGACCGCGGCTTCCGCGCCGACCACCCGCTGCTGCGCGCGATCGTCACCGACCCCGTGCTGCGGGACGTCAAGCTCATCGCCGAGCCGTGGGACGTGGGCACCGGCGGCTGGCAGACGGGGAACTTCCCGGCCCCCTTCGCCGAGTGGAACGACGCCTTCCGCGACGACGTGCGCGCCTTCTGGCTGGCCGACCGCGCCGCACGCGAGCGCACCGGGGAGCCGGGGATCGGCGGGGTCCGCGACCTCGCCACGCGCCTGGCCGGCTCCTCGGACATGTTCACCCGCCAGGACCCGCCGGGCCTGCCCGAGGGGCGCAGCCTGCGCGCCCCCTGGGCCTCGATCAACTACGTCACCGCGCACGACGGCTTCACCCTGCGCGACCTCACCGCCTACGAGTCCAAGCACAACGAGGCCAACGGCGAGGACAACCGCGACGGCACCTCGGACAACCGCTCCTTCCACCACGGGCACGAGGGCGAGCTCCCGCCCGGCGACCCGCGCCGCGAGGAGATCGAGGCCGCCCGCCGGCGCACCGCCCGCAGCGTGCTGGCCACGCTGCTGCTGGCGTCGGGCACCCCGATGCTCACCGCGGGCGACGAGCGGGGCCGCACCCAGCGCGGCAACAACAACGCCTACTGTCAGGACAATGAGATCTCCTGGGTCGACTGGCGCCGCACCGCGGCGGCGGAGAGGCTGCGCGCGACCGTGGTGCGCCTGCTGCAGCTGCGCGGCGAGCACCCCCAGCTGCGGGCCCCGCACTTCCTGCGCCCGGCGGACCCGGAGCAGCTCGACGCCGGACAGATCGCCTGGTTCGACGAGACCGGGGCGCCGATGGCGCACGAGGAGTGGATGGACCCCGCCCGCCACGTGCTGGTCATGCTGCGCCCGGCGGTCCACGGCCGCGAGGGCGCCGAGCACCTGCTGGTGATCCTCTCCGGCGCCGCGGAGGCGACCGAGGTGCGCCTGCCGGAGGCCCCCTGGCCGCAGGGCGCGGCGAAGGTGCTGCTGGACACGGCGCTGGAGTCCCCCGAGGACCTGCCGCCCGGACCGGTCGGTGACCGCACGGTCACCGTCGCGCCCGGCGGCGTCGTGGTGCTCGGCATCGCTCCCTGAGTCACGCCGCCCCTCCCCGAGCGGCTATCGTGAGGTCAGTCACCGCGATCGTCGCAGAGCCCCCTGTGACCAGGGAGCGCTCAGGCAGGAGAGGCCATGTCCGAGACCACTTTCCGCACGGGGCTGGACGCCGGGATCGGCCGCATCCCGATCATGGACGTGCAGCCCGTCGTCGACGGCGGGAGGTTCCCCGCCCGATGCGTCGAGGGCGAGACCGTCGCGGTGCGCGCCAACGCCTTCCGCGAGGGCCATGACGCGATGGGCGTGCAGCTGGTGCTGATCTCCCCCACCGGGGTCGAGACCCGTCGGCCGCTGCGCTCGACGAACCCGGGACTGGACCTGTGGGAGGCCACCATCCGGCCCGACGAGCTGGGCACCTGGACCTTCCGCATCGAGGCCTTCTCCGCCCCGTACGACACCTGGGCCCATGTGGCCGAGGTGAAGATCCCCGCCGGCGTCGACACGGAGCTGACCTGCGACGAGGGCGTGCTCGTGCTCGAGCGGGTGCTCGCCGAGATCGCCGAGGGCACGCGACCGGCCTCCGACGGGCCGGTGGTCTCCGCCGCGCTCGAGTCGCTGCGCTCCCCCGGCCTGCCGGTCACCGCCCGGATCGCCCCGGCGCTCGCCGCCGACCTGCGCGGCATCCTCGCCGAGCGGCCGCTGCGCGAGGGCGTCACCGTCGCCGGCCCCTTCCGCCTCGAGGTGCAGCGCCGCCGCGCCCTGTACGGCTCCTGGTACGAGTTCTTCCCCCGCTCCGAGGGTGCGCACTTCGACCCCGAGCACGGCTGGACCTCCGGCACGCTGCGCTCCGCCGCCCGCTCCCTGGACCGGATCGCGCAGATGGGCTTCGACGTCGCCTACCTGACCCCGATCCACCCCATCGGCACCACCTTCCGCAAGGGGCGCAACAACACCCTGGAGACGCGGCCGGGCGATCCCGGCTCGCCCTACGCGATCGGCTCGCCCGCGGGCGGCCACGACGCGATCCACCCCGACCTCGGCACGATCGAGGACTTCGACGCCTTCGTCTCCCGGGCGAAGGAGCTCGGCCTCGAGGTCGCGATGGACATCGCCCTGCAGTGCTCCCCCGACCACCCGTGGGTGCAGGAGCACCCCGAGTGGTTCGTGGTGCGGGCGGACGGCACCATCGCCTACGCCGAGAACCCGCCGAAGAAGTACCAGGACATCTACCCCCTCAGCTTCGACACGGACTACGAGGGGCTCTACGCCGCGATCCGCGACGTGCTCGAGCACTGGGTCGCCCACGGCGTGACCCTCTTCCGCGTCGACAACCCGCACACCAAGCCGGTGCGCTTCTGGGAGGAGCTGCTGGCGGAGTTCGCGGAGAAGCACCCCGAGGTGATCTTCCTGGCCGAGGCGTTCACCCGGCCGACGATGATGCACACCCTGGGCAAGGTCGGGTACCACCAGTCCTACACCTACTTCACCTGGCGCGAGAGCGCCGAGGAGCTGCAGGAGTACCTCGAGGAGCTGGTCGAGGCGGCGCCCTACATGCGTCCGAGCTTCTGGCCCACCACCCACGACATCCTCACCCCGTACATGAGCTCCGGCGGGCGGCGCGCCTTCGTGCTGCGCGCGATCCTCGCCGCCACGCTCGTGCCGACCTGGGGGATCTACTCCGGCTACGAGCTGGTCGAGGACGTCCCCCGGCCCGGCGCGCAGGAGCAGATCGACAACGAGAAGTACGAGTACAAGCCCCGCGACTACGCCGGCGCGCTCGCCCGCGGCGAGAGCCTCGAGCCGCTGCTGGGCACCCTGAACCGGATCCGTCGCGAGCACCCCGCGCTGCAGACCCTCACCACCATCCGCTTCCACGAGGCCGACGACCCGCAGGTGCTGGTCTTCTCCAAGCACCTCGACGCCGACGCGAGCGGCACGGGCCGCCCCGACACGGTGCTGGTCGTCTCTCTGACCGCCCACGACCGCGACGCCTCCACCCGCCTGCACCTCGAGCTCGACTCGCTCGGCGTCGAGGGGTGCTTCGAGGTCGAGGACCTGCTCACCGGCGAGCGGTTCCGCTGGGACCGGGAGCCCTTCGTCATCCTGAGCGCCGCCGACCGGCCCGCCCACGTGCTGCGCATCGTCCACCCCGAGGAGAGCTGACATGTCCCACACCACGGAGAGCACCGACCGTCCCGTCCCGGTGATGCCGCTGGGCGAGCACGAGCTCGGCGCGACGGCGACCGGCAGCCACCACGAGCCCCATGCGGTCCTCGGCGCCCACGAGTACGAGGGCGGAGTCACGGTGCGCACCCTCAAGCCCTTCGCGAGCGAGGTCGCGGTGCTCCTTCCCGACGGCTCCGCCCACGCGATGGAGCACGAGCACGACGGGATCTGGACCGTCGCCCTGCCGCTCGCGGAGGTCCCCTCCTACCGGATCCGGGTCACCTGGTCCGCCGGGGAGAACTGGGTCGACCTCGAGGAGCCCTACCGCTTCCTGCCCACGATCGGCGAGCTCGACCTGCACCTGATCCGCGAGGGCCGCCACGAGGAGCTGTGGCGGGCGCTCGGCGCGCACGTGCGCACCGTGGACGGGGTGGAGGGCACCTCCTTCGCCGTCTGGGCGCCGAATGCCCGGGCCGTCCAGGTGATCGGCTCCTTCACCAGCTGGGACGGTCGACTGCACTCGATGCGCTCGCTGGGCACCTCCGGCGTCTGGGAGCTGTTCGTGCCCGGGGTCGGGGCCGGCGAGGTCTACAAGTTCCGGATCCTCGGGGCCGACGGCACCTGGCGCGAGAAGGCCGACCCGATGGCGCGCGCGGCCGAGGTGCCGCCCGCGACCGGCTCCGTGATCACCGTCAGCGACTTCGAGTGGACCGACGACCACTGGCTCGCCGAGCGCGCCTCGACCGAGGCGGTCTCCTCCCGCATGTCGATCTACGAGGTGCACCTGGCCAGCTGGCGGCCGGGCCTGGGCTACCGGGAGCTGGCCGAGGAGCTCACCGCGTACGTCGCCGAGATGGGCTTCACCCACGTCGAGTTCATGCCGGTCGCCGAGCACCCCTTCGGCGGGTCGTGGGGCTACCAGGTCACCGGCTACTACGCGCCCACTTCCCGGCTCGGCTCCCCCGACGAGCTGCGCCACCTCATCGACACCCTCCACGGCGCCGGCATCGGGGTGATCATGGACTGGGTGCCGGCCCACTTCCCCAAGGACGAGTGGGCGCTGGGCCGCTTCGACGGCACCCCGCTGTACGAGCACGCCGACCCCCGCCGCGGCGAGCACCCGGACTGGGGCACGTACATCTTCGACACCGGCCGCCACGAGGTGCGCAACTTCCTGGTCGCCAACGCCTGCTACTGGCTCGAGGAGTTCCACGTCGACGGGCTGCGGGTCGACGCGGTCGCCTCGATGCTCTATCTCGACTACTCGCGCGAGGACGGCCAGTGGGTGCCCAACCGCCACGGCGGCCGCGAGGACCTCGAGAACATCGCCTTCCTGCAGGAGACCACCGCGACCGCGTACAAGCGCGCGCCCGGCATCGTGATGATCGCCGAGGAGTCCACGTCCTTCCCGGGCGTCACCCGCCCCACCGATACCGGCGGCCTCGGCTTCGGGTTCAAGTGGAACATGGGCTGGATGCACGACACCCTGCAGTACCTGGGCCAGGACCCGATCAACCGCCAGTACCACCACGGCGAGCTGACCTTCTCGATGGTCTACCAGTACTCGGAGAACTTCATCCTGCCGCTGAGCCACGACGAGGTCGTGCACGGCAAGGGCTCGCTGCTGCGCAAGGCGCCGGGCGACGACTGGCAGCAGGCCGCGACGCTGCGCTCCTATCTGACCTTCCAGTGGACCCATCCGGGCAAGCAGCTGGTGTTCATGGGTATCGAGTTCGCCCAGGGCACCGAGTGGTCCGAGCAGGCCGGGCTGCCGTGGTGGCTGCTGGAGTACCCGCTGCACCGCGGGGCGCAGCAGCTCGTGCGGGACCTCAACGCCGTCCAGGCCGAGTTCCCGGCGCTCTACCAGCGGGACCAGGACCCGGGCGGCTTCGAGTGGCTGATCGGCGACGACGCGCAGCACAACGTGCTCTCCTTCGTCCGACGCGACGAGGCGGGCGATCCCGTGGCCGTGGTCGTGAACTTCTCGCCCGAGCCGTGGCACGAGCACCGCATCCCGCTGCCCGAGGGCGGGGACTGGCTCGAGGTGCTGAACTCCGACGCCCCTGTCTACGGCGGCAGCGGGGTCGGGAACCTGGGACGGGTCCACGCCGAGCCGCTCCCCCAGCACGGGCGCGACCACTCGGTGCGCCTCTCGGTGCCGCCGCTCGGCGCCGTGGTCCTCGCCCCCGCCCGACTGCGCGAGGGCTGAGCGCGAGGGGCGCGGCCCGCCGCCAGGGCTGCCGCAACGTCATGAGCCGCTGTGCTCCAGGAGTGGAGCACAGCGGCTCATGACGTGCAGCGCGGGGCGGCGCCCGGCGCGGCTCAGTACAGGAGGTTCGCGAGGCGCTTGCGGGCCGGGGCCACGCGGGGGTCATCGGCCCCGGCGACCTCGAACAGCTCCAGCAGGCGCGTGCGCACCGCGTCCTTGGTCTCCTGGTCCGCGCCGCGCAGCTGGTCCAGCAGGCGGGTGAAGGCATCCTCGACGTGGCCGCCGAGCATGTCGAGATCCGCCACCAGCAGCTGGGCCTCGAGATCGGCGGGGGCGTCGGCCGCGGCCTGACGGGCGGAGGCGAGATCCGCGCCCTGGGTGCGGCGCATCAGTTCGACGGTGGCGAGGCCGGCCTTCGCCTCGCCGTCGGCGGGGCTCTCCTGGAGCTGCTTGCGATAGGCGGCGACGGCGGCATCGAGATCGCCCCGCTCGATCGCCTCGTAGGCCTCGGCCAGCAGCGGCGGCAGCGGCTCCTCGGGAGCGGCGGCCTGCTCGGCCTCGCCGCCCGGCAGCTCCATCCCCTGCTGACGGGCGACGTCGACGACCTGGTTCAGCAGGCCGTCGATCTCCGCCTCGGGCAGCACGGAGTCGACGATCGGCTGCAGCTGGCCCTGCAGCAGGAGCAGCAGCGTGGGCAGCTGCTGGACCCGCAGCGCGGCGGCGACCCGCTGCTGGGTGTCGGCGTCGACGACGGCCAGGCGCAGCGCGCCGCCCTTCGCGTCGACGCCGCGGCGCAGTGCGGCGAGATAGGTCGGGCCCTCGGGGACCCGGCCGCTGGTGACCAGCAGGAGGGTCGGGACCTGCTGCGAGTCGGCGATGAGCTGCTCGAGGCCCTGCTCGGTGACGGCGACCTCGTGCGCGGAGGGCTCCCCCGCGTCGGTCGCCCCGGCGCCGCCGGCAGGCTGCTTGAGCGCGGCGAGATCGATGATGCCGTACGGATCGGACACTTAGGTACTCCTTCGACGGGTGCGTGACCGCACCAGTCTAGGGAGTGGCCGCCGAGAGCGGACCCGGGGCCGGCGGGACCGGACGCGGATCACGGCCCCGCGGCACGGCCCCGCGGCCGCACGTTCTCGCGGGCGTCACCGCCGGCGGGTCACTCCCCGCTGGCGGCGAGCGCGGTCTGGGTCGCGCCGATCGGCTGGACCTGGCCCCCGGCGTCGGCCGAGGGGATGTAGAGCGCCACGTGGGTGCCGAACTCGCGCACGTACTGCTTGGTGAACTCGCGCGTGCCGATCACCTTCGTGTACTTGTTGTCCTCCGCGTAGCGCATGGTCGCGCCGTCCTTGATCGCGACCTTGCGCGAGGACATCAGCGTCGCCATCACGATCGCGCCGCCGTCCTCGGTGCGCAGGCCCGCGAGCTCGCCGTCCCGCACGGAATAGGTCTCGCGGATGGTGCCGGCCTCGTCCCACTCCACGCCCTTGTTCAGCTCCTTGCGCTCGGCCTGGATGCGCTCGTGCGTGCCGGTCTGGAACGGGTTCGCGGCGAGCTTGTCGTCGGGGTCCGCGGCGTCGCCGTCGGTGAGCACCTTCGCGTAGAGCTCGAGCGCCTGCGCCGGGGTCATGACCAGGCCCTCGGCGTCGGCGGTGAGCGCCTCGGAGCCGACCACGGCGTTGGGGACGGTGGGCATGTCCACGCCGACCGCCTGCTGGGCCCAGCCCCAGGCGGTGTAGCCGGACTTCGCGTCCTTCTGCTGCATCGCCAGGAAGTACGGCACGCCGTCCTGCACGGAGTCCTCGACCAGCGCGATCACGACGCGCGGGAACTCGGCGCTGACCGAGCTCATGGGCACGATCGTCCCGGCGCCGGGGACCTTGAGGTCCTCGGCCCACTCGGGGGCCTTCTCGATCAGGCCGTAGACGGCCTTGCGGAACTCCGCGGCGGAGCCGGAGACGCGCGGGGCGAGCTTCGCGGCGTCCTTCGCCTCGTCTGCCGCGACCACGGCGGCGTTGACCTCGGGCACGATCTCCTCGATCTGCTCGGTGGTCTGCACGGGCGTGGGCTCGGCGAGCTGCTTGCCGGTGGGCGGCGCGGGCGGTGCGGAGGGCTCGGAGCCGCAGGCGGCGAGCAGTCCGGTGGCGAGCACGCCACCGGCTCCGAGCAGGAGGCCACGGCGGCCGACGGATCGAGTGCTCATCACGGTGTCCTTCCGCGCGGTGCCGCGCAGCGTCTGGGGGGTCATCGTCGCTCCTGGTCCGCGTCGTCGCCGGAGGGGTCCGCGCCCGGGGAGCCGCCGTCGGGGGAGCTGCCGTCGGCGCCGGTCCCCGCGTCGTCGGCCCGGTCGCCGAAGGACCACACGCTCTGCTCACCGACCTCGCGGGCGCCGGGGGCGTCCAGGGGGTCCTCGGCGCGCGGGGCGTCGGCGCCGTCGGCGTCGGTATCGGCGCCGTCCCGGCCCTCGGAGAGACCGCCCGCCGCGGCCCCGGCTGCGGCGCCG
>NZ_KV788765.1:0-18071 GCF_001807385.1 Brachybacterium sp. HMSC06H03
CGGCGCCGCCGAGGCCGACGACGCGGCGCAGCGGGGCGGGGAGGAAGGCCGGCGGGTCCTGGGCGAGGCGACGCAGCTCGACCGCCGCGGCGCGGGGGTCCTCGGGACGGATCACCCGGTCCACGAAGGCGAGCGTGAAGTCGAGCCCCTTCGGATCGCGCAGCAGGTCGGAGAGGAGTCCGGCGGCGGCCGGGACCTCGCGTCCGGCGGCGTCCTGCACCCAGGTGCGCACCTGGGCGGCGACGTCCTCGGCGGTGAGGGCGGTCGTGCGCAGGGCGTCGCGGTCGGAGGGCTGGGGCACGGGGGACAACGCGGGTCTTCTCCTCGATCACGGATCTCGCCGGACCCTCGGGGGCGACGGCGCGGGCACCATCGCCCGTCACCCCGATCGTAGGTCCTCGGCGAGTCCGCGGCGGGCCCGAGCGGCGCGCAGGCGTGGAGATCCTGTGGCCGGATCGGGACGGTTCCGGGACGACTCCGCGCGGACCGTCCGGTCAGGATCCGCCTCCGAGCGCCCCGGCGACTGTGACACGATGCGGGAGCACACCGCACCACACATCACCCGGACGCCACTGGAGGCATCGATGAAGAAGTTCATTTTCCTGGCCGGTCTCGGCATCGGCTTCGTGATCGGGTCCCGTGCGGGCCGCGGCCCCTACGAGTCCCTCGAGCGCACTGCCCGCCAGGTCGCCGACGATCCCGAGGTCCAGCGCCGCGCGACGCAGGCCAAGGACACCGCGACCCGCGTCGCGCAGGACACCGCCGGGACCGTCAAGGACAAGGCCCCCGAGGTCGCCTCCGCCGCCCAGGGAGCGGTGGTCGGCGCGGCCGGCGCCGCCAAGGAGCGCCTCTCGAACAGCTCCGACGCGACCCTCGACGAGGACGCGGCGAAGGTCGCGGACGCCTCCGCCGACACGGACCTCGCCGACGGCAGCGCGGCCGCCGGCGGCGAGGCCGAGGTGGGAGAGGACAAGCCCCTCAGCTCCTGAGCAGACCCCGGGTCCGACGGGACCGCCCCGACGCGCAGCGGCGCGCCGGCCTCACCCCAGCACGGTGACGCCGGCGCGCCGCTGCTCGTCCATGAAGCAGTTCCCGCACAGCGACATGTAGGTGACGACGCCGTGGTCGCCGTCGTCGATCGCGACCTGATCGCCCTCGAACACGAACCGCTCGCCGACGCGCCGGCAGTTGAACTCGGCCTGCGCGCCGCAGCGGCACATCGTCGGCAGCTTCTCGACGTTGTCCGCGAGCTCGAACAGCCGCTGCGCCCCGGGGAAGGTCGTGGTGCGGAAGTCGGTGCGCAGCCCGTAGCAGATCACCGAGATCGCGTCCTGTTTCGCGATGCGGAAGAGCTGGTCGATCTGCAGCGGCTCGAGGAACTGGGACTCGTCCACGAGCACGCAGTGCAGCGGCCGCAGGCCCCGCTCGTCGGCGGCCCGGGAGACCCGCTCCCGCAGGTCCTCGCCCGGATGGGCGAGCACGTCCACACGCCGGCTCGCCCCGCCGCGGGCCACCACCCAGTCCTCGCCCTTGGTGTCCAGGGCGGGCTTGACCGTCAGCGTCGCCAGCCCTCGTTCGTCGTAGTTGTAGGCGGTCTTGATCAGGGTGTCGGACTTCCCGGAGTTCATCGCTCCGTACTTGAAGTGCAGCTTGGCCATGGGTGGGGTGCTCCGGGATCGGGGTGGGTCGGGGGAGTGGGCGCAGGGACGGGCGCGGAGGGGCGGGGTGCGCGGGCTCAGAACGCGTCGAGCACGCTCGGCCGGGGGCCGGCCAGCAGCGCGTCGAGCAGCGCCTCGGCGGGCGCGTCGGCATCGGCGCGAAGTCCCAGCCGACGCGCGTCGGCGAGGGAGCGGCCGCCGACGAGCAGCAGGGAGGCCGCGTGGACGTCGAGCAGGACCGTTCCCGCGGTCGCCTCGGGTGAATGGGCGGCCGACGGCCCGGCCGACGACTGCGCCGAGGTCGTCCCGCTCCTCGGGACCGTGACGGCGCGGACGCGCCCGTCGGCGACGTGCACGTCGAAGAGCCCCTCGGCACGGCAGGTCCCCGCGGGGACCGTGTCGTCCGTGACCTCGAGCCGCAGCGCGCCGGAGAGCCCGGTCGGTGCCGGCCGTGCCGTGAGCAGCGCCGCGGTGTCGACCACGCGCATCATCACCAGCGGCACCGTCCCGCCGGCGGGACGGGAGCCGCCGCCGGGCAGCACGTCCAGCACGGGATCCTCCGTCCGCACGCGCAGCCGCACCGACTCGGTCACCGTCGACCACGAGCCGATCACGCGCAGCAGGGCGCGGAGGTCCTCCCGGTCCCGCCCCAGCACCTCGTGCACCTCGAGACCGGGACCCTCGCCCCTGCGCCGGGTCCAGGAGGCGTAACCGCGATCCTGGCCGTCCGCGCCGACGAGCAGCACGGCCTCCCAGCCCTGACCGGGGAGCCCGTCCGGGAACAGCGGCCCCTGGCGACGCAGCATGGCGTTGTCCCCGGCCGTCACCTCCTCGTACAGCGCGCGCACGCGCGGCATGCTCGCAGCGGTGACCGGGACGGTGCGCCGGCCGGGCACGGACCGCAGGCGCTGCAGGTCCACCAGCGGCACCTCGAGCGTCTCGACGCGCGCGACCACCTGATATCCGTGGCGGCGGTAGATCTCGGGGTTCGAGGGATAGAGCATCGAGACCGGCAGCGACTCCTCGTCGCAGCGGGCGAGCACCGCAGCGAGCAGCTCGGCGAACAGCCCCTCGCCGCGATGCGCGGGATGGACCGCGAGCCCGGCGATGCCGCCGCAGCGCACCCGCCCGCCGCCGAGGGAGATCTCGTCGTGCCGAATCCGCGCGGCCGCGGCGAGCACCCCGCCGGCTCCTCCCGGCAGCGCGGCCGAGTCGATCCCGATCGCGGTCTGACCGGGGGAGAGAGGAGCGGAGGCGGCGGGATCGGCGGGATCGACGGACCCGCCGAAGGCGCTGGAGGTGAGCAGTCTGTAGGCGAGGGCGTCCGTCGGGGTGAGTTCTCGGACCGGCATGCGGACGAGTCTAGGGGCGCCCGACGGTGCATACTTGCCTCGCGAGACAGCCCAGGAGGTGCCGTGAGTCCACGCCGCGACAGCGAGTCGGAGAACCCGTCCACGAACGGGGGCCGCAAGCCGTTCACCCGCCCCAACAGCGCGCAGCGCGGGGCGCGCGAGGCGCTGTCCCGTCGTCTCTCCGCCGGGGACCCGCGCAGCGAGCAGTCGCCGCGCCGCCGCATCCCCGTGGGCCTGTCCACCTCCTCCGTGTTCCCCTCGGGGGTGGAGGAGGCGTTCCGTCTCGCCGCCGAGATCGGCTACGACGGCATGGAGGTGATGGTCTCCTATCCGCGCGACAGCCAGGACCCGGACCTGCTGGCGGAGTACTCCCGCCGCTACGGCCTGCCGATCCTCTCCCTCCACGCCCCGACGCTGTTCTTCCTGCAGGGGCTGTGGGGTCGTGACGCCTGGGTGAAGATCGAGCGCACGATCGAGATCGCGAAGGCGCTGGACGTCCCGACGATCGTCGCCCATCCGCCGTTCCGGTGGCAGGGCAAGTACGCGCGCGGCTTCGTCGAGGGCGTCGCCCGCCTCGAGGACGAGCACGGCATCGCGATCGCGGTCGAGAACATGTACCCCTGGCGGCTCGGGGTGCGCGAGGTGCTGAACTACCTCCCCGACCACGACCCGACCGACGAGGACTACGCCCACGTCACCGTCGACCTCTCCCACGCCGCGACCGCCGGGGACGACGCGCTGGAGATGATCGAGCGGCTCGGCGACAGGCTCACCCACCTCCACCTCGCCGACGGGTCCGGCAACACCACCAAGGACGAGCACCTGCCTCCCGGCGAGGGCAACCAGCCCTGTGCGGAGGTGCTGCGGCGCCTCGCCAACCGCGGCTGGGAGGGCTCGGTGCTGCTGGAGGTCACCACCAGCCGCGACCCCGTCGCGCGCGAGCGCACGCTGCGTCAGTCGCTCGCCTTCGCCCGCCACCACCTCGGTCACCACCTCGAGGACGGGGACGTGGGATCCGCCACCCCCTGGGGGACTCCCCAGGCTCCGGTGGGAGGATGGCAGAGGCATGTGCCGGGCTCCGCGCGGCCGCCATGCATCGACGACAAGCACACGAACTGATCGAACGACGAGGTAGCGCAGGCAGATGGGGAACGGCAACACAGGGATCGTCCACTCGAACACGAGCCTGCTGGCGGTCGAGGGGACTCTGCCGCAGGTGACGGTGACCTCGGACGAGATCGACGAGATGCTGGCCCCGGCCCGCAAGCGGCTGCGCCTGCCCAAGGGCGTGCTGCAGCGCGTCGCCGGCGTCTACGAGCGCAAGTGGTGGCGCGACCGCGAGAACGGCTGGAAGCAGGGCGTCGTGCTCGCCGCCGAGCGCGCGATGGCCAAGGCCGGGATCATGCGCGACCAGGTGGGCCTGCTGATCAACGCCTCCGTCTCCCGCCGTCACCTCGAGCCCGCGGTCTCCACGGGCATCCATCACTCGCTCGGCCTGCCGGCGGCCTGCATGAACTTCGACATCACCAACGCCTGCCTCGGCTTCGTCAACGCGATGACCATGGCCGCCGGCATGATCGACTCCGGCCAGGTGAAGTATGCGCTGATCGTGGGCGCGGAGGACGTCGAGGACGTCCAGCGCGGCACGATCGAGCGCCTGAACACCAAGGGCTCGACCCGCGCCGATTTCAACAACCAGTTCGCCTCGCTCACTCTCGGCTCCGGCGCCGCGGCCGCCGTGCTGGGTCCGGCCGACGAGCACCCCGAGGGGCACCGGCTGAAGGTCACCCAGGCGCGCTCGGGCACCGAGCACCACGAGCTGTGCGTGGCGAACATGGAGGACATGCGGACGGACTCCAACGGCCTGCTCGAGAACGGCATCAACCTGATCGTGGACACCTGGAAGGCCGCCAACGACTCCGGGCTCGACTTCAAGGGCGTCGACTACGTCATCCCGCACCAGGTCTCGATGGTCTACACCCGCAACTTCTCGAAGATCACCGGGGTGGGGATGGAGCGCATCCCCGTCACCTTCCCGGACTGGGGGAACATCGCCGCGGAGGCGGTCCCGATGACCCTCGCGCACATCCAGGACGACATCGAACGCGGCCAGCGGTTGCTGCTGATGGGCGTCGGCTCCGGACTGAACACGGCGATGATGGAGGTCCAGTGGTGAAGAGCACCCCCGAGATCCCCGACGTGCCGGGCCTGGACCCGGTGCTGCACCGTACCGAGCAGGTCCGTGACCACACCGGTGAGCTGCGGCAGTGGCACCTGCTGGACTCCGGCCCCTGGCTCGCCGAGCGCGGCATCACCCCGCGCGGCACCCTGCTGGCCGTCCACGGCAACCCCACCTGGTCCTTCCTGTTCCGCTCCCTGGTGCGCGAGGACATCCCCTGGCGGCTCATCGCCGTGGACCAGCTCGAGATGGGCTACTCCGAGCGCACCGGCGTGACCCGCCGCTACCAGGACCGCATCACCGATCTCTCCCTGCTGACCGACGCGCTGTCCCTGCACGGACCGGTCGTCACCGTCGGCCACGACTGGGGCGGGCTGATCTCGACCGGCTGGGCGCTGGACAACCGCCACGACGTGGTCGGCATGATCCTCACCAACACCGGCGTGCACCAGCGGATCGAGGAGGCGCTGCCGAAGGCGCTGCAGCTCGCGACCACCCCCGGCTTCCGTACCGCCTCGACCTCGCTGACCGACGCCTTCCTGCGCACCACCCTGTCGCTGTCGAAGCCGTCGCTGTCGAAGGACGTCCAGGACGCCTATCTCGCGCCCTACCGCTCCCGCGCGCGTCGCCGCGGCATCGACCAGTTCGTCGCCGACATCCCCGCCGCCGCGGACCACCCCTCCCGTGCCACCCTGGACCGGGTCGCCGAGGGGCTCACCCACCTGCAGGTCCCCACGCTCTTCGCCTGGGGCCCGCGCGACATCACCTTCTCGGACCGCTTCCTGCGCGACCTGATCCAGCGCGTCCCGCACGCGGACGTGCACCGCTTCGAGGGCGCCTCCCACCTGGTGTGGGAGGACGCCGACGTCGCCGGGCTCGTCGCCCAGTGGCTGGAGGCGACCTTCTCCGCCGCCGGCACGCCCCGCACCGAGGCCCCGACCCGGCGCCCCGTCTCCGCCTACGCCGCCGAGCAGGTGCCCGCCGCCCCGATCGGCGAGCCGATCGCGCGCCTGGCCGCGGATCCGGTGCACGCCCATCGGCCGGCCGTGGTCGAGCTCGGCGCCGACGAGGACGGCGGCACGCGGGAGATCTCCTGGTCGCTGCTCAACCGCCGCGTCGAGGACATCGCCGCGGGCCTGCTCGGCCACGGGGTCCGCCCCGGCGACCGGGTCAGCCTGCTGATCACCCCCGGCGCCGACCTCACCGGCGTGCTCTACGCCTGCTTCCGGATCGGTGCGGTGGCCGTGGTCGCCGACGCGGGCCTCGGCACCCAGGGCCTGACCCGCGCCGTGATCGGCTCGCACATCGACTGGCTGATCGGCATCCCGAAGGCGCTCGTCGGCGCCCGCGCGATGGGCTGGCCCGGCCGGCGGATCAGCGTCGAGCAGCTGCCGACCCTGGACCGCGCCGCGCTCGGCGTCGAGACGTCGATCGCGGAGCTCGCCCGCTCCGGCGCCCTCCAGCGCGAGCTCGGCGCCCCGCTGGACGCGGCCCACCCGGATCCCGACTCCGACGCGGCGGTGCTGTTCACCTCCGGCTCGACCGGGCCCGCCAAGGGCGCGGTCATGACGCATCGCCAGCTCAGCGCCATGTTCGCCGCCGTCGGCGACACCCTCGACCTCGCTCCCGAGCGGGGTCTGGTGGCCGGCTTCGCGACCTTCGCACTGCTGGGCCCCGCCCTCGGCGCGCCGACGGTGGTGCCGGACATGGACATCACCCGTCCCGGCGAGCTGACCGCTCCGGCGCTGGCCGCCGCGATCGGCGCGCTCGGCCGCCCCGCCGTGTTCACCGCCCCCGCCGCGCTGCGGAACATCCTGGACACCGCGGGAGAGCTCGACGAGGCCGGTCGCGCCGCGATGGCCGGCGCCGCGAGCTTCTTCTCCGCCGGCGCGCCGATCCCCGCGCACCTGCTGCAGGGGCTGGCGGAGATCATGCCGGAGGCGAAGGCGCTGACCCCCTACGGCATGACCGAGTGCCTGGCCGTCGCCGCGATCGACCTCGAGGGCATCGAGGCGGCCGGCCCCGGCTACGGCGTCTGCGTCGGCACCCCCGTCCCGCGCGTGCAGATCGCGGTCGCGGTGATGGACGAGGAGGGCCGCACGACCGGCGAGGTCACCGAGGAGGCCGGCGTGACCGGCGAGATCCTCGTGCGCGCCCCGCACGTGCGCGACCGTTACCTCATGCTCTGGGGCACCACGCACACCTCCATGCGCTTCGAGGGCTGGCACGCCACCGGCGATGTCGGCCACCTCGATACGGCCGGACGCCTGTGGGTCGAGGGCCGTGCCGCGCACGTCCTCGCCACGGCCTACGGGCTGTTCACCCCCGTCCAGGTCGAGGAGGCCGCCGAGGCGGTGCCGACCGTGCGCCGTGCCGGCGCGGCCGTCGTCGGCCCGCGCGGCACCCAGCAGGTCGTCGTGATCCTCGAGACCGAGGACGGCCACCGGCCCGGGAAGGCGGCGCGCCCGAGGCCCGCCGCCCCCTCCCTCTCCGAGGCCGTGCGCCGTGCCGTGCGAGAGCGCGCCGGCGTCGAGGTCGTGGCCGTGTTCGAGACCCGGGCGCTGCCCACCGACATCCGCCACAACTCGAAGATCGACCGTGCGGCGCTGTCGCGCTGGTCCGAGCAGACCCTGCGGGGCGAGCGGGCGGCGGCCCTGTGAGCGCCCCTACCGTCCTGGTCACCGGCGCCTCCGGCATGCTCGGCGGTGCCGTCGCGACCGCCCTGCGCGACCGCGGCGCCACGGTCCGCGCCTTCCAGCGCCGCCCCGCCGGGATCGACGGCGTCCAGGACGTCTGCGGCTCCCTCACCGAGGCCGACGACGTGCGCCGCGCTGTGCAGGGCGCGGACGCGGTCGTCCACCTCGCGGCGAAGGTGTCGATCTCCGGCCCCGAGAGCGAGTACCGGGCGATCAACATCGGCGGCACCGAGAACGTGCTGGACGCGCTGCGCGCGAACGGCGGCGGCGCCCTCGTGAACGTCTCCACCCCGTCGGCCGCGCACCTGGGCCGCGCGATCGTGGGCCTGGACGCGACCCCCGCCGACCCGGAGCGGGCCCGCGGCCCCTACGCCCGCACCAAGGCGGCCGCCGAGCTGCTCGCCATGGACGCCGACGGGAACGACGGGATCTCCGTGACCTCGATCCGTCCCCACATCGTGTGGGGTCCGGGGGACACCCAGCTCGTCGGCCGGATCGTCGACCGCGCAGCGAGCGGCCGCCTGCCGCTGCTGGACGAGGGCATGGCCCTGATCGACACCACCTACGTCACCAACGCCGCCGACGCGATCGTCGCCGCCCACGACCGGATCGCGGACGTGCACGGGCAGAGCTTCGTGATCTCCAACGGCGAGCCGCGGACCGTCCGCGACGTCTTCGCCGGCTGGTGCGAGGCCGCGGGCGTGCCCGCCCCGACCCTGCGCGTCCCCGGCAGCGTGGCCCGCCTCGCCGGACGGCTCATCGAGCGGGTGTGGGAGAAGCGCCCGGGCCACGACGAGCCGCCGATGACCGAGTTCCTCGCCGAGCAGATGTCCACCGCGCACTGGTTCGACCAGCGCCGCACCCGCGAGATGCTGCAGTGGACGCCGCGCGTGAGCATGGACGAGGGCAACGCCCGCCTCGCGGAGTGGTTCCGCGAGCATCCCGTCGTCTGAATCCTCCAGCCCGTCACATCGCACGGAAACCGAGCCCATGAGCGAGAAGAACACCGACACGTCCGCCACCGGGGCGGCCTCCACGCCGGAGCACGCCCCGGCCGACGACGCCGCGCTGCGCGCCGAGATCGACGCCGAGCTCGCGGCCGAACGGGCCTCCCGCCCGCGGGCGAGCAGCCGCCTGGCCGGCCTGGTGCTGCTGCTGGGCGGGATCATCGGCTGGATCGCCTCCCTCGAGCTGCAGGTCGGCAAGGAGTTCCTGCTCGCGAACCCCGGCGCGAGCCTCGGCTGCGACGTGAATCCCTTCATCTCCTGCGGCAACGTGATGATGACCTGGCAGTCCTCGGCGCTGGGCATCCCCAACATGGCGATCGGACTCGCCGGGTTCGCGATCATGGCCGCGGCCGGTGCGCTGATGGTCTCCGGCACGCAGCTGCCCACCTGGTTCCGCTGGGCACGGCTGGGCGGGATGACCTTCGCCTTCGGCTACATCCACTTCCTCGCGATCTCCGCGATCTTCGTGATCCGTGCGCTGTGCCCCTGGTGCATGGTGATCTGGACCGTCACCGCGCCGATGTTCTTCGCGACCCTGGCCCGCACGATCGAGCACGGCGATCTGAAGCTCCCAGCCCCGCTCGCACGACTGCTGCGCCGCTGGGGACTGCTGACCGTGCTGTGGTACCTGCTGGTCGTCGTCGTGATCGCCGCCGCGCTCTGGCGGCAGTGGCTGGTCGTGCTCGGCCTCGACTGATCCCGGGCCGGGGGACCTGACCGTTCCTCCACAGCGCCCCGCCGTCCCCAGGGCGGCAGCGGGATCGGACGGCGCCTGCCTCGCGCGCCTAGGTTCGCGGGCATGGGAGCACCACCTGGGACCGAGGAGCGCGGCACCGCGGCGCGGCATCGCCGCACCGGGCAGCCGCTGATCCGCCGACGCGACCACGCCGCTGAGCGGCCGGGGCGTCGACTGCCCTTCCCCGCCCCGCCGGCCTCTGCGCTGATCGGCATCGCGGTGCTGGTGCTGATCGGCGCCGGGGTCATCCACCTCTCCGGCACCGGCTCGGCGATCCCGCAGGAGGAGCCTGCCGGGGTGGCGGTCGCGGAGGGCGAGGCGGTCGTCCCGGAGGGCGGCGCCGACGGCGAGGGGTCGGACGGGGCCGAGGGCGCCGACGATGACGGCGACCTCGAGGGAGGCGACGGGACGACCGGGGACGGAGCCGAGTCCTCGGGGGACCCCACCGCCACCGCCTCGTCCGCTCCCGCCGAGCTCGTCGTCCACGTCTCCGGCGCCGTCGCCTCTCCCGGCGTGGTCCGCCTCCCGCCCGGCGCCCGGGTCGACGACGCGCTGCGCGCCGCCGGCGGCGCGACCGGTGACGCGGAGCTCACCTCCGTGAACCTCGCCCGCCCCGTCGTCGACGGCGAGCAGATCCACGTGCCCGTCCCGGGGGAGGAGCCGTCGGCCGTCGCCGCCCCGGCGCCCGCCGCGGACGCTCCGCCCGCGGGCGACGCCGGTGCCGGAGACGGGACGGCGGGCGGCGGGGGAGAGGTCGGCGGTCTGATCGACCTGAACACCGCGAGCGTCGCCGAGCTCGACGAGCTGCCCGGCGTCGGCCCCGCGATCGCGCAGCGCATCGTGGACCACCGCGAGCAGAACGGGCCCTTCGAGAGCGTCGACCAGCTCGAGGAGGTCTCCGGGATCGGCCCCGCCACCCTCGAGAAGATGCGCGACAGGGCAACGGTGTGAGCACGCCTCCCCGGAGCGAGGAGCGGACATGACCCGCGCGGATCTGCGCCTTCTGCCCGGCGCGACCTGCGTCTGGGCGCTCGCGGTGCTCGGAGTGACCGCCGGCGGCGCCGCCGCGATCGCCGCCGGGGCCGTGCTGGTCTCCCTCGCCCTGACCGCCCTGACCCTGCTCGGGCCCGCACGCGGCGCGCGCACCATCCTCGCCCACCTCGCACTGGTGCTCCTCGCCGGGATGCTCCTGGTCCCGGCGCTGCACCGCCACGACGGCACCGCCGACGTGCTCGGCGAGGCCGCCGCCGACGGGCTCGTCGTCGAGCTCATCGTGATCGCGGGAAGCGACCCCGCACCGCCGAGCGGCGGCCCGGAATGGTCCCGCACCGGTCTGCAGATGGTCGCCCGCACCGAGCCGGGCCCGGCACGGATCGGACGGACGCAGGAGCAGCTCACCGCCGCCGTGCCCGTGCTCGTGCGCGCCGACGGCGAGGCTGCGGAGGGACTCGCCCGGATCCGCGACGGGGAGCCCGTCCATGCGCGAGGGCGGGTCTCGGGCGATGCCTCGCTGATGGTCCTGCGCGCCACCGAGGTCGGTCCCGCGCAGGAGGCGTCGGGCGGTGTCGGGCCGGGCCAGGAGGCCCGGCACCGCCTGCGGCAGATCGCCCGCGACGCCACCGCTCATCTCCCGCCCGACGAGGCCGCGCTCGTGCGCGGCATGACCACCGGGGACACCAGCGGCATGGGGGAGCAGACCGAGGAGATCATGCGCCGCGCCGGGATCTCGCATCTGGTGGCCGTCAGCGGAGCGAACATCGCCCTCGTCCTCGCCGCCGTGCTCGGTCCGCTGCTGCTGGCCGGGGTGCGCCGCCGTCCCCGCCTGCTGATCGCCGCCGCCGTGGTCGCGGGGTACGTGTGGCTGGTCGGCGACGAGCCGAGCGTGCAGCGCGCCGCGACCATGGCCGCACCCCTGCTCGCCGCACGGTTCGCGGGCGTGCGCGCCTCCCCGGTCGCCGCGCTCGCCCTCACCGTCGCGCTGTGGTCCGTGCTCGACCCCGTCACCGCCGCCTCGATCGGCTTCCTGCTCTCCGCCCTCGCGACCGCGGCGATCCTGCTCGCGGCACCGCCGCTCGCCCGCGCGCTCGAGCAGATGAGCGGCGGACGGCTCGGCCGGACGGCTGCGCTCGTGCTCGCCGTGCCGCTCGTCGCCCAGGCCGCCTGCACGCCTGTGCTGATCCTGCTGACCCCCGAGGTCTCCGCCTGGGCCGTGCCCGTGAACATGCTCGTCGGGCCGCTCGTCGGCCCCTCGACCGTGCTGGGCCTCGTCGCGCTGGTGCTCGGGGTGCTCTGGCCCGGCGGGGCCGCGGTGCTGTACGGGATCGCCGCAGGAGGGGCCCATCTGGTGCTCCTGATCGCCCGCACCGCCGACGACCTGCCCGGCTCCCGCCTCGCCGTGCCCGACGGGACCACGGGCGTGCTCGGCGCGATCGCCGTGCTCCTGATCGCCGGTCTCGCCGTCGCGGGGAGGCGCCATCCCGCCGTCCGCTGGGCCACCGCGGTGGTGCTGGTCATCGCACTCGCCCCCGGCATCGGGCGGATGCTGCCGGTGCGCAGCACCCCCGGCTGGAGCCTCGCCCTGTGCGCCGTCGGCCAGGGCGACGCGCTGCTGCTGCGCCCCGCCGGCGCCGCCCGGGACGGGCCGACGGTCCTGGTGGACACCGGCCCGGACCCCGCAGCGCTGGACGCCTGCCTCGACCTGCTCCAGGTGCCGGATATCGACCTGCTGGTCCTCACCCACCCGCACGCCGACCATACCGGCGGGAGGGACGCCCTGACCGGGGCGCGCACCCCGGCGGCGCAGTGGGTGTGCCCGCTGCCGGCCGCCGCGGCCGACGTCGTCCCGGGAGCGCCCGTCGAGGTCGCGACCACCGGCACCGGCTGGGAGCAGGACGGCCTCGCCCTGACGGTGCTGTGGCCGGACTCGGCCGAGGCCGCCGAACGGGCGAGCGCCGCCGAGCAGGGATCCGGGGAGGGCGACGCCGCGAACGACTGCTCGATCGCGCTCGAGGTGCGCTGGGCCGACGGGGCGCGCCTGGTCACCCTCGGCGACCTCGAACCCGCCGCGCAGGAGCAGCTCGCCGCGACCGAGCCGGGCCCGGCGGACATCGTCAAGGTCGCCCACCACGGCTCCCGCTTCCAGCACGCCCCGCTCTACGAGCAGCTCGACCCCGACCTGGCACTGGTCCCGGTAGGGCAGGAGAACACCTTCGGCCATCCCACCGACGAGCTGCTGGACCTCGTCCGCGGCACCGGCGCCCAGGTGCTGCGCACCGACGTCCACGGCACCGTCGTGCTCCCCACGGGCGAGGACGCCGCGCCGCGGAGCGTCGGGCCAGCGCGGTAGCGGCACCGGGGCGTCGGCCCGGACCGCTAGGATCGTGCAGTCCCCCTGAGCAGTGAGGAGCTCCCGTGAGCGATGTCGAGTGGCACAGCGTCGCCCTCGCCCCGATCGTGCTCGTCCACGGCACGGAGGGTCTGATCGCCGACCGAGCCGTGCAGCGCCTGCGCGCCCTGGCCAAGGAGGCCGATCCCTCCGTGGAGGTCCACGACCTCTCCGGCGAGGCCCTCGGCCCCGGCGCCCTGGCCCAGGTCGCGAGCCCCTCCCTGTTCGGCGAGCCGCGCCTGGTGGTCGTTCCCGAGCTGCAGTCCGCCCCGGACTCCCTCGTCCTCGAGCTGCTCGACTACGTGAAGGTTCCCGAGCAGGACGTCACCCTCGTGCTCGTCCACCGCGGCGGCAATCGCGGCAAGAAGCTCCTGGACACCCTGAAGAAGGCGGGAGTGCCGCGCGTGGACGCGAGCCCCGTCAAGCGCGCCGCCGACAAGCAGGCCTTCGTCGCCGCGGAGTTCGCCCGTGCCCGCCGTCGCATCCAGCCTGACGCTCTGGTCGCCCTCGTCGACGCCTTCGGGACCGACCTCGCCGAGCTCGCCGCGATCAGTCGCCAGCTGATCGAGGACACCACCCCCGACCCGGGCGAGCAGCCCGCCCAGGTGACCGTCGCGGAGGTGCACGCGCTGACCTCCGGCCGTGTGGAGTCCACCGCCTTCGCCGTCGCCGACGCCGCGATCGCGGGCAAGGAGCAGGACGCGCTGCAGCTGCTCCAGCAGGCTCAGCTCGCCGGCGCCGACCCCGTCCCGATCGTCGCCGCGATCGCCTCGAAGGTCCGCTCGCTGGCGAAGGTGTCCGCACCGAACGCGACCCCGCGCAGCCTCGGCATGCCCGACTGGATGCTGCGCAACCTCTCCCGGGAGGCGAAGAGCTGGAACGACCGCTCCCTGGCCCGGGCGATCGAGGCCGTGGCCCGCGCGGACCACGAGGTCAAGGGCGCCGGCCGCGACCCGCAGTGGTCGGTGCAGCGCATGGTGATGGAGATCTGCCGGGCGCGCCGCGCCCGCTGAACACCGCTCCTCCGCCCCGGACATGAAGAAGCCCGGTGCGCATCGCTGCGCACCGGGCTCCTCATGCCCCGGAGGGGCGGGGTCCGTCAGGGACCGACGATCACTTGGCGACGCCGGCGACCAGCTTGGCGAGACCGGACTTGCGGTTCGCGGCCTGGTTCTTGTGGATGACGCCCTTGGAGACGGCCTTGTCGAGCTTGCGCGAAGCGGACTTCAGCGCCTCGTTCGCCACGTCGGCATCGCCGGTCGAGACAGCGGCCTTCACCTTGCGGGTGTAGGTCTTGAGCTCCGACTTGACGGCGCGGTTGCGCAGACGAGCCTTCTCGTTCGTCTTGTTGCGCTTGATCTGGGACTTGATGTTTGCCACGAAGACTCTTCTCCAGTGTTGCTGAGGTGGATCATCCCGGACTGCCGAGGAACGGAGCCGACGGGGACGGCGGTGGGGATTCGCCTGGAGACGTCGGTACCGGAGTCGCTGCCACGGGTACTCGCCCGGGTCGCACGAACCGCCCGTCCCCTGAGACACTTCGGGAGGACGCCCCTGCGCACACCGAACGGTATGTCACACATACAAGGAGCGATGCTAACAGAGGGCAGTCCCCGGGCCGGTGCTCATGTGCGCCGTGTCTCCCGCTCCGTGACGCGCGCCCCAAACTGCTTCTCGGCGCCCGCGCAGGCCGCGCACCGGGAGGGCAGAGCCCGCGTGACCTCCGGCGGCGAGGTGGCCGCTCACAGCGCGACGGCGCGCACCGCCTCCGCGACCCGGTCGTAGCGCTCGCGGTCCAGCCGCCCACCCTCGCGTCGCACCGACCCCGGGGCCAGGCGCAGCAGGCGGTCCGCCCTGACCTCCGAGGGGCGGCCCTGCCGGTCCCATTCCCCGGCGCCGATGTCCACCCAGGTCGCGCCGTGCTCATCGGTGCGGGTCGCGCCGGGCTCGGTGCGGTCGCGGGAGGTGAGCATCAGGGCCACCAGCACGGTCCCCGTCCCGTCGGTCCCGCCTGCGGAGGCGTCCTCCTCGGCGATCACGAGCACCGGACGGTCCTTGCCCTGGGAGAGGTCCTCCTCGTAGTGGACCCACGCCCACACGACCTCGCCCGGATCGGGGCGGTCATCGTCCCGCGGGGCGTAGACCAGCTCGAGCGGGACGCCGTGGCGGCGGTCGGCGAGCGCGCCGCCCTCCGCCTGGACGCGACCGTCGGCCTCGGGACGAGCAACGTCGTGCTGCCTGGGGCTCTGCCTGGACCCGCCGCGCTGCTCCTGCACGGAACGGATCGCGGCGCGCCCGAGGTCCCGTGCGCCGCGGCGCACCGAGGGATTGCGGGCGAGGGAACGGGCGACGGAGCCGAGCCGGGAGAGCAGCGACATGGTTCTCGCTTCCTGGGCGGAGCGCCCACGAGGGGGATGGAGGTCGGTGTGAGAATGGTAGGCATGTCAGACACCTCGCTGTTCCGCAGCTCCCGCACCGGAGCGGACGGTGACGAGATGTTCGCCGCAGACGGCACCGTGCGCCCCACCTATCGGGCGCTGCACGATGCGCTGGCCGGGCTGGGGCCGGAGGAGTTCCGCTCCCGCTCCGAGTCCCTCGCCCGCAGCTATCTCGACCAGGGCGTCACCTTCGACTACGCGGGGGAGGAACGCCCCTTCCCGATCGACGCGATCCCGCGGGTGATCGACGCCGAGGAGTGGACCGAGGTCTCCGCCGGCGTTACCCAGCGCGTCCGCGCCCTGGAGGCCTTCCTCGACGACGTCTACACCGACCGCCGCGCCATCGCCGACGGCGTGATCCCCGCGGAGCTCGTGACCTCCTCGACCTATGTGGTCGACGCGGTGCGCGGCTACCGTCCGGCGAACGGGGTGCGCCTCCACGTCTCCGGCATCGACCTGGTCCGCGACGGGGACGGCGGCTTCCTGGTGCTCGAGGACAACGTCCGCACCCCCAGCGGCGTCAGCTACGTGCTCTCGAACCGACGCGCCATGGCGCAGGGCTTCCCCGAGCTGTTCGCGGACCGGCCCGTGCGCCGCGTCGGCGAGTACCCCGGCCGGCTGCTGGCCGCACTGCAGGCCGCCGCCCCGGACACCGCGGGGGAAGAGGCGACCGTGGTGGTGCTGACCCCCGGCCGCTACAACAGCGCCTACTTCGAGCACTCGCTGGTCGCCCGCACGATGGGCGTCGACCTGGTGGAGGCCTCGGACCTCGTCGAGCGGGGCGATCGCATCTACATGCGCACCACCGCGGGTCTGCGCCGCGTGGACGTCATCTACAAGCGCACCGACGACGACTTCCTCGACCCCGAGGTGTTCCGCCCCGACTCGATGCTGGGCGTGCCGGGCCTGGTCCGCTCCGTCCTCGCCGGCAACGTCGTGGTCGCCAACGCCATCGGCAACGGCATCGCCGACGACAAGCTGACCTACACCTACGTCCCGGACCTGATCCGCTACTACCTCTCCGAGGAGCCGATCCTCCCCAACGTCGACACCTGGCGGCTCGAGGAGCCCGACTCCCTCGTCGAGGTGCTCGACCGGCTCGAGGAGCTCGTGGTCAAGCCCGTGGACGGCTCCGGCGGCAAGGGCATCGTCATCGGCCCCACCGCCGCGCGCGAGGAGCTCGACGCGCTGCGGAAGCGGCTGCGCGCCGATCCGCGCGGCTGGATCGCCCAGCCCGTCGTCCAGCTCTCCACCATCCCCACCCTCGTGGAGGAGGGCCCGGAGCCCCGCCACGTGGACCTGCGCCCCTTCGCCCTGAACAGCGGGGACGACGTATGGGTGCTGCCCGGCGGGCTCACCCGCGTCGCCCTGCCGCGCGGGGAGATGATCGTGAACTCCTCCCGCGGGGGCGGCTCGAAGGACACCTGGGTGCTCGCCGCCGGCCGCCCCGGCGCCGCCGCCTCGAGTCTCGCCGACCAGGACGAGGAGGGGATCGAGGACCCGACCGACGACAAGCACGACCAGTTCGACGACCCCCGCGAGGAGCACGCCGAGGAGCGGGAGGTCGAGCCGGACCCGGTCACCTCCGCCATCCCGATCATCGAGGCCGACGACGAGGAGGAGGACCGCCATGATGCTCAGTAGGATCGCCGACGCGATGTTCTGGATCGGCCGCTACGTGGAGCGGGCCGACCAGACCGCGCGCATCCTCGGCGTGTCGCTCCAGTCGATCACCGAGGACGCCTCCCTCGACCCCGTCGACTCCTGCGCGGGCGTGTACGGGATCTTCGGCGCCACCGACGTGCCGGCCGAGGACCTGACGGTGCAGCGGGTGCTGGAGCGCCTGGTCACCGACCGGGCGAACCCCTCCTCCGTCGCCGGCGCCCTCCAGGCCGCGCGGGAGAACGCCCGCGGCGTGCGCGAGGCGCTGTCCACGGAGGTGTGGGAGTCGCTGAACACCGCCACCCTCGGCATGCCGCGCGGCGTGCGGCCGTCCCGCATGCACGGCGCCTTCCAGTTCGCCAAGGACCGCTGCGCCATGGTCAACGGCCTGCTGGACGCGTCGATGACCCGTGACGAGGCATGGCTGTTCCTGCGCGCGGGCCAGCTGCTGGAGCGGGTCGACATGCTCGCCCGCAACCTCCAGGCCCACGACCTCTCCGACACCTCCGACGCGGCGACCGTGCTGCTGCTGCGCTCCTGCAGCGCGCACGAGGCGTACATCCGCTCCTATCGCGGCCGCGTGCGCGTCTCCGGCGCGATCGAGTTCCTGCTGCTGGACTCGATCTTCCCGCGCTCGGCCGCGTACTGCCTCAGCGAGAGCGACGAGGCGCTCGAGACCCTCGCCAAGCTCCACGGCAACAGCTTGGACCGTCTCGGCACCGCCGAGCCGGGCCGCAGGATCGTCGGCCGCGCGCTCGCGAGCCTGCGCTTCCGCCAGCTCGAGGACATCACCGAGGACTTCGAGGACGAGATGGAGCAGCTCCAGCGCGTCACCGGCGCCGTCACGAGATCGCTGGGCACCACCTACTTCCACCCCGCCGCCTGAGCCCGCCGCGGATCGGGCGGCGCCTGGCGGGCGCGGGGGAGGCCGACGGGCGGTGGGCCCGGCCGGGCGGTC
>NZ_KV788766.1:0-1348 GCF_001807385.1 Brachybacterium sp. HMSC06H03
CATGGGTATCTCCTATGTCAAGCGGCGTGCGGGAGGCACGTCGTTGGGGTGGGGTTCAGGGGGATGGGGGTGGTGGTGAGGGCTTCGGCGTGGGCTCGGGTGAGGGTGCGCCAGATGCGTCGGGCGATCTGGTTCTTCATGCAGCGCAGGGCTTCCATCACTGTCTTCCCCTCAGCTCGGAGCCGTTCGTAGTACTCCTTGCCCGGCCCCTCGAGGCGTGTCTGGGTGATCGCGATGCGGTGGATCGCGCAGTTCAGTTGGCGGTTCCCGCCCCTGTTCAGCCGGACTCGGCCTTCGGTCTTGCCTGACCAGACCGGGATCGGTGCGTAGCCGGCGAACATTGCGAACTTCGACTCCGTGGCGAACCGTTCGATCCCGGCGGTCTCGGCGATGATCTTCGCGGCAGACAGCTCCGCGCAGCCCGGGATCTCCAGCAGCTCCGGCTCCAGATCCCGGACCATGCCCCGCAGCCGTGCATCGAGCTCGCTGATCGAGGAGCAAAGTCGTTCAAGGTCGGCCAGGACCATGCCCGCGATCTCGGCGACGATCCCCTCGCTCGCCTCGATCAGCTCCCGCACCCGTTCCTGGGCGGGCCGATGGGTCAGCGCACGCGGTGCCGGGTCGAGCTCGGGGTCGAGCTCGTGCAAGTGCCAGCGCAGGCGATTGATCACCCGTGTCCGCTCCGCGACCAGGTCCTCACGACGAGCCAGGACCAGCTTGACCTCCCTGGCCCGCTCATCGGTGAACGCGGCCGGCAGATCGTCTTCCCTCGCCAACGCCCGCGCGACGGCCAGAGCATCGATCGGATCGGACTTCCCACGAGTGCGCGCGGCGGCGCGCTGGCGGGCCATCAGCTTCGCCGGCACCCGGACCACCGGCTCGCCATGAGCGAGGAGGTCGCGTTCCAGGAGGCCCGTGAGGTGGCGGCAGTCCTCCAGTCCCCACCTGCGGTCCTGCTCGATGAAGGACTTGCGGGCCCAGCGATAGGCCTTCTCGTGACCGGCATGGGTCGCACGGACAGTGATCTGCCCGATCTGCTTGCCCGCCGCGTCGACCGCAACGAAGGTGTGTGAGTTCTTGTGGACGTCAGCGCCGATCAGGACCACCATGGTCACTGCCTCCCTTGAATCCGAGTGGGGGACGAACGGTCGGGCCGGTCGGCGGACATACCTCAGTGGGGCAGCTGCACGCTCCTATCAAGTCACGCCGGCCGGTCCTTCCACCCGGCGACGGCAATACGCATGCAGGCCAGCTCAAAGACGAGCGGCAGCCACGCTAAGAGCCAGTCACCGAGTGGAAGGGATCCAACCACCGCGCCATCCGCGGCACCAGCAAGCCTCACACTGAG
>NZ_KV788767.1:0-6688 GCF_001807385.1 Brachybacterium sp. HMSC06H03
GCACGTCGCGCGCAGGAGGCCACGGCCCCCGCGACGCCGGCGGCCGCCCCGCCGGCCGTCCTGCCGAGCGCGACCGCCACCTCCACGTGATCAGGAACAGCGATGACTGAGACGACCCACGACCTCTCCGCCATCGTCAAGGCGAACGACATCCGCGGCGTCGCCGGCGGGCAGCTCACGGCCGAGATCGCCCGCGCGCTCGGCGCCGCCTTCGCGGACGTCCTGGCCGAGCCCGAGCTGATCGTCGCCCACGACATGCGCCTGAGCTCCCCGGAGCTGTCCCGCGCCGTGATCGAGGGCGCCGTGCGCCGCGGCGCGATCGTCGCCGACGCCGGACTGTCCTCCACCGACCAGCTGTACTGCGCCTCCGGCCTCCACCGCGCGGCGGGGCTCATGATCACCGCCTCCCACAACCCCGCCCGCGACAACGGGATGAAGCTGTGCCTGCCCGGCGCGCGGCCCGTCGGCCGGGACTCGGGGCTCGAGGACGTGCGCCGGGGCGCCGAGGCGTATCTCGCCGCCGGGGAGATCCCCGTGCGCGGCGAGGGCCGCTCCGAGCGGATCGACACCCTTGAGGACTACGCCCGCACCCTCCACGGCCTGGTCGACCTGCCCGCGGGCCGGCGACTGCGCGTGGTGGTCGACGCGGCCGACGCGATGGCCGGCCTCACCGCCCCCGCCGTGCTCGGCCCGCTCGAACAGGTGGAGCTGATCGAGCTGCACTTCGGCCTCGACGGCACCTTCCCCCACCATCCCGCCGACCCGCTGCGGCCCGAGAACCTCCGCGACCTGCAGGAGGCGGTGCGCCGCGAGGGCGCGGACCTCGGCCTCGCCTTCGACGGCGACGCGGACCGCTGCGTCGTGCTGGACGAGACCGGCACCCCGGTCCCGCCCTCGGCGATCGGGGCGCTGATCGCCTCGCGCGAGATCGCCCGCGCCCGCGCCGCGGGGGAGGAGCGCCCCCGCGTGGCCGTCAACGCGGTCGCCTCCCGCCACGTGCACGAGGTCATCGCGGAGGCGGGCGGCGAGATGCTGCTGACCCCCGTGGGCCACGCCGGCATCAAGCGGATCATGGCCGAGAAGGACGCGGTGGCCGGGGTGGAGCACTCCGCGCACTACTACTTCCGCGACTTCTTCTTCGCCGACTCCGGCATGCTCGCCGCTCTGCACGTCCTCGCCGCGCTCGCGGAGACCGACGGCACCGCCTCCGCGCTGGTGGCCGAGCACTCCCCGTACGCCGGCAGCGGCGAGCACAACTTCCCCGTCGACGACGCGGTCGCGGCCACCGCCCGGGTGCGCGCCCACGCCGAGTCGCTGCCCGCCGCGCGGATCGACGAGCTCGACGGCCTCTCCGTGCACCACTGGGACGAGCACCTCACCCCCGCCGAGCGCTGGTGGCTCTCGCTGCGCTCCTCGCAGACCGAGTCGCTGTTGCGTCTGAACGTCGAGGCGCAGGAGCGGGCGACGATGGAGCAGGTGCTGGAGCGGATCCGGACGCTCGTGCTCGCCGAGGCGGACGCCGCCGAGTCGGCTCCCGAGCCGGCCGCTGCCGAACCGACCCCGGAGACCGTCCCCGCTGCTGTTCCCGCGACCGCTCCCGAGGTCGCTTCCGGGCAGCTGCCGGCCGGGGCGAGCGGCGCGGACGTGCCCGGCTGGGTGCGTGCGGCGCTGCGCTGCCCGGACTGCGGCGGGGAGCTGCACGACGTCGACGCCGCCCTCCAGTGCACGGACTGCGGGCGCGTCCACGCGGTCGAGGGCGGGATCCCGGTGCTGATCGCCGGCCGCGCCGAGGCGCCGTCGGCCGACTGATCAGGCCGAGAAGGGCACCGCCCGCACCTCGGCGGCCAGCTCCTGCTGGCGCTCCTGCGCCCTGCGCAGCCGCATCTCGTCCCGTCGTGAGCGCTCGGCGAGCACCGCGGCGAGGAACTCCTCCGGCGGAGTGCCCGGCGGCGGGGCGGGCGCGACATGCGGCAGCGTGCGGCGCAGCAGATCCCGCGAGAGCTGATGGCGCGACTCGGCGTTGATCTGCCCGGCCCGGGGCAGGAAGGCGCGGATGTCCTGCAGCAGCGGCAGCGGGAGCCGGCCCACGTCGGCCGCCTGCGCCCAGTCGCGCAGCGAGAGCGGGACCTCGATGCGCTGCGGAGGATGAGTGCGCATCCTCTCCTGGATCACCATCGTCCCGGCCAGCAGGTCCCCGATCCGGCGCGAGCGGCGGTCGATCACGGAGCAGACCAGCGCCACGGCGCCGGTGGTCGACCATATCTCGAACATCGCCATCACCGCGCGCAGCACGCTCTGGCGCACGTGCACCGGGCCGCCGTCGTCCCGCACCACCCGCGTGCCCATCACCAGCCGCCCCACGGAGCGGCCCCGCAGCAGAAGCTCGCTGAGCACCGGATAGCCGACATAGGCCAGCACCGAGGCGAGCAGGATCCCGGCGGCGAGGAAGCCGTCGTCCAGGGCGGCGCGGTCCGCGAACCATGCGATCGACAGGATCCCCCCGATCAGCAGCGCCAGCTGCAGCACCCCGTCGATCACGGCGGAGACGATGCGGGTCGCGAAGGACGCGGCGCGCAGGTCGAGCAGAACCGCATCGCCGGTGATCAGCGCGTCGCGGCGGCTCGAGGGGGAGACGGCCGCCGCAGTGCCCGAAAGTGCCATGGCCCCATCCTGGCAGGAGCGAGGAGGTGCCGTCAGCGTCGAGCGTCGGCTTCCGGCCGGGCCGCCCCCGACTTTCGTCGGCCGTGGACGGGGGAGGGCGCCGCCTACCCTGTCTGCGTGGACACCGACGCCTTCATCGCCGTGCACCGGCCGCAGTGGGACCGTCTCGAGGAGCTCACCCGCGCCCGCACCCTCGACGCGGGCGGCATCGACGAGCTGCTCGCGCTCTACCAGGAGGTCTCCACCCACCTCTCCACGGTCCGCTCCACCGTGCCGGATCCCGCGCTGATCTCCCGGCTCTCCCTCCTGGTCCACCGCGCCCGGCTGCGGATCACCGGGGCGCGGATCCCGCTGTGGAAGCACGCGCGCACCTTCTTCTGGGAGGACCTCCCCTCGGCGCTGTTCCAGGCCCGCTGGACGGTCGCGCTCGCGGCCTCGATCTTCCTGCTCTCCTCCCTCGTCTCCGGGCTGTACTTCGGCCTGGACGCGACCGCGCGCGAGCTCGTGGTGCCGGAGGCGCAGCAGCGCGCCCTCGCGCAGCGGGACTTCGTCGCCTACTACTTCGAGGGCGAGGCCTCGGGCTTCGCCGCCCGGGTGTGGACGAACAACGCGTGGATCGCGGTGCAGTCCGTGGTGCTGGGGGTGACCGGTTTCTGGCCGGTCTACATGCTGCTGCAGAACGGGCTGAACGTCGGCCTGTCCGCGGGGGTGCTGGGCGCCTACGGGGGATTGGACACCTTCTTCGTGTTCATCCTCCCGCACGGCCTGCTCGAGATCACCGCGATCGTGGTCGGCGCCGGCGCGGGTCTGCGCACCTTCTGGGCCTGGGTGCGCCCCGGCCCGCTGCCGCGACTGTGGGCGCTCTCCCACGCCGCCCGCTCCCTGGTCACCGTCGCGATCGGGCTGGTGCCCGTGCTGCTGGTCGCCGGGTTCATCGAGGCGTTCGTGACGCCGAGCTCCCTGCCGCCGGCGCTGCGGATCGCGGTCGGCGCCGCGGCCTGGCTGACGTTCCTCGCGTACATGCTCGTGCGGGGCCGCCAGGCGCATCGTGCCGGGATCACCGGCGACCTCTCCGAGGAGCTCGTCGGCTCCCGCGTCGCCACCGCCGCCTGAGGGCCGAGCCCTGCGACGGTGGCCAGGGCTGGGGGCCGAGCACCGATGGTGCGGCCTCGTGGCTGTGCGCCGCCCGCGCAACCTGGTGGTCGTGCGCCGGTCACCGCCGCTCGGGCCTCGCGGCCGCGCGCGACGGGGCGAGACGGCACGTCCTCTAGCCTAGTGAGATGCAGCAGCGCAGCGCCGACCGTGACTTCGCGGCCTACAACGAGGCTCAGGAGGGCCGGCCGGTGCGGCCTCTTGCAGTGCGCGCCGCGCAGCTCGTGCTCGAGGAGCCCGGGCGCTCACCTCGGACGTCGCCCGATGACCGGCTCGTCGCGGTCGAGCTCGGCAGCGGCGCCGGAATCGAGGCCCGCCATCTCGCCGGCGGCCGCGGCATATCGCCGGGACGACGTGAGCGGCGTGAGCGGCTCGGCCAGCGCGGTCCTGCCCGAGCCAGGCAGCGGCATGGTCACGTAGTGGCGCTGGGCGTACCAGTACGACGATATAGGCGTACTGGTACGCCCAGCGCCCGTGGCTGACCATCCTGACCACGACCACGGCGGCGGGTGCGGCTCCTGGTGCGGGGAAGCGCGGGTCATAGTCTGCCGGCGGCCTTGAGAGCGAGATACGCGTCGGCGAGGGCCTGCGGGGCCCGGTCCGGCGGGGCGTCGACGACGTGCGCGCCGACCCGCTCGAGGGCATGGGAGACCCCGGCGCGCTCGGAGCGGGCGTGCTCCGCGGCGGCGGCCCGGTACACGGTCTCCAGATCGCCGCGCCCTCCGGCGAGCTCCTCGAGCGCGGGATCGGCGACCGAGGCGAGCACCAGGGGATGGTCCTTGGCCAGGCGCGCCGCGACCGGCAGCAGCCCGGAGTGGAGCACCTGCGCCTCCACCGGGGTGATCAGCACGACGAGGGAGCCGCGGCGGGCGCGGGACTCGATCGCGGCCGCGGCGCGCTCCCAGTCCGTCTCCACCAGCGCCGGCTCCACGGCCGCGGTCGCGGCGACCATGTCGTGGAGCACCTTGGTGCGGGTGGAGCCGAGCACCGAGACGTGCGGGATCCGGTCCACGCACAGCAGGTCCACCCGGTCCCCGGCCTGCCCGGCCAGCGCCGTCAGCAGCAGCGCCGCGTCGAAGGCGGAATCCAGCCGCGTCGCCTCGCCGAGCCGTCCGGCGGAGGTGCGAGAGGTGTCCATCACGATCAGCACGTGACGGTCCCGCTCGGGCCGCCAGGTGCGCACCACGACGCTGCGCCGGCGCGCGGTCGCCCGCCAGTCGATCGAGCGGACGTCGTCGCCGTCCACGAAGTCGCGCAGGGAGTCGAACTCGGTGCCCTGTCCGCGCTGGTGGATCGCGGCGAGCCCCTCGATCTCCCGCAGCCGCTGCACGCGGGAGGGGAGGTGCTTGCGGGAGCCGAAGGGGTGCAGGGCCAGCATCCGTCCGGGCGCCGGGACGCGGGCGCTGCGGCGGGCGAGGCCCAGCGGGCCGAGCGAGCCGATCAGCAGCTGCCGGGAGCTGTGCTCGCCGCGCCTCGTGGGGGTGAAGGACTGGGCGATCGCGCGCCGCTCCTGGCCGGGCAGGTCGAGGCGGCTGTGCTGGGAGGTGAGGCCCGCGGTCGGGTTCCAGGCGTCGCGCACCTCGAGCCGTGCGCGGCGCGCGGTCGTGTTCGTCAGCAGCAGGCGCCCGGGGACGGTGCCGCCTAGACGCACCTGCGCCGGCGCCTCGCGACGCACCCGGATCCGCTGCGGGGCCGGGGCGGCCAGCGCATCGGCGAGGACCACGAGCGCCCACAGCGCGAGCAGGATCAGGACCACCCACCACAGCGGCCACAGCACGATCACGGGCAGCGCGAGCAGCGCGGCCAGGGCAGCGCGCGGGGTGAACGAGATCCTCATGAGGCGCTCAGCGGGGGACCGGCACGGAGGCGAGGGTCGCGGCGAGCACGGCCTCGACCTGGGTGCCCTCCAGCTCGGCCTCGGTGGTCAGCCGCACCCGGTGCGAGAGCGTCGCCGGGGCCATGGCCTTCACGTCGTCGGGGGTGATGAAGTCCCGGCCCGAGAGGTACGCCCAGGCGCGGGCTGTGCGCAGCAGCGCGATCGCGCCGCGCGGGGAGACGCCGAGGGTGAAGCTGGGGGAGCGGCGCGTCGCCCGGCACACGTCCACGATGTACTGCACGACGGGATCCTCCGCGGCGACGCGAGCGACGTCTCGCTGGGCGCGGTGCAGGGAGGGAACGTCCACGACGGCGCGCAGGCCCATGGCGGCGAGATCTGTGGTGTCGAAGCCGTCGGCGTGGCGGCGCAGCACGTCCACCTCGACCTCCCGCTCGGGCAGCGGCATCACGGTCTTGAGCAGGAAGCGGTCCAGCTGCGCCTCGGGCAGGGTGTAGGTGCCGTCGAACTCGATCGGGTTCTGCGTGGCGACGACGAGGAAGGGATCGGGCAGGGGGCGGCTCGCCCCGTCGATCGTCACCTGCCGCTCCTCCATCGCCTCCAGCAGCGCGGACTGCGTCTTCGGCGGCGTGCGGTTGATCTCGTCGGCCAGCAGCAGGTTCGTGAACACCGGACCCTCGCGGAAGACGAGGTCGCTGGTGGAGTTGTCGTAGACGAGGGAGCCGGTGATGTCGCCGGGCATCATGTCCGGGGTGAACTGCACGCGGCGCATCCGCACGTCGAGCGCCTCCGCGAGCGAGCGCACCAGCAGGGTCTTCGCGACGCCCGGCACGCCCTCGAGCAGCACGTGCCCGCGGCACAGCAGGGCGACGACGAGGCTGGTGATCGCCGCGTCCTGGCCGACGACGCCCTTGTGGATCTCGGCGGCGAGCCCCTGCAGCTGCGCACGGGTGTCGACGTCGAACCCGGGGGTCGACGCGGCGACGGCCGACGCATCGGGCCGGCCGCCCTGCGGGGCGGGGGAGGGCTGGGGCGCGCCGG
>NZ_KV788768.1:0-10667 GCF_001807385.1 Brachybacterium sp. HMSC06H03
CGCAGCAGCTCGCGCCGGGCGAGGGCGGGCACGAGCCCGACGGGCTCCGCCTCCGCCTCGGCGCCGGGCAGCACCCGCAGGTCCAGCAGCGCCGCGAGCTGGTGCACGTCCACAGGCGCGGTCGCGACGTCCAGGAACAGGCCGAGCACCTGGTGGTGGGCCCGGTCGCGGGAGGGTCCGACGGCGCCGATCGCTGGCATGCCCCGCCGGTGCAGCGCACGGTCCAGCACGTCGGTGTCCGCCGAGGCGAGCACCGCCGCAGCGGGGTCCGCGGCGAGGAACCGGGCGGCGGCGTCGGCCGCGGTCCACTCGTCCAGCGCCTCGAGCACCGTCAGCTCCGGCGAGCCGCCGCCGGCGCGTGCAGGCGCCCTGAGCCGCACCCCCGCCGCCTCCAGCAGCCCCAGCAGTCGGGGCCACATCCCCGGCAGCGCCTCCGGCTCCTCCGCGAGGGCGATCTCCTCGATCCCGAGCGGCCAGGCGCCGCCTGCCTCCTCGAGCAGCTCGATGACCTCGGCCAGGTCGTCGGCGCCCGACGGGGCGAGCGTCCCGGTCACCCCGACCTCCGCGACCCGCTCCAGCTCCCGCACCGTCGCGAGCCGCTCCGGCAGCGGACCCGCACTCCGATCCGGCCGCCAGCCCGTCTCGATCGCGGCATCCCGCCAGCGCAGCAGCTGCGCGGCGGTGCTCCACGGATCCACCGCGAAGGATCGCGCGGGCCACGGCTGGGGGTGCTCCTCGAGCAGCCGCAGGTACTGCGCCACCCGCACCGCCGACTCGACCGCGGGCCGCGTCAGCCCGAGCCGTCCCTGCAGCAGCTGCACCAGGCCCCGCGGGCCGAGCCGCGCGATGCCCGCGGCCCCGCCGCCGTCGGCCCAGGCCGCACCGTCCAGGGACCAGCCGAACTCGATACGCATGGAGCCACTGTAGGCGGCCGACGCTCAGCGATTGAACGGATCGTCCGGCCTGATCCCCCAGGAGAACCCCCGCTCGTACAGCACCTCTCCGGACTCGTCCGGGGCGAGCACGAGATCCTGCCCCTCGCCGGTGACGTGCAGCGTCTCGTCGGCCTGCTCCTGGACGGTCAGGGTGAGCGTCTCGCCCTCGTCCTCGAGGTACTCCTGCACGGGCTGTCCCTCCTCGCGCAGGTCCTTCAGCCTCAGCTCGATCGTGCCGTCCTCGCCGCGGGTCCAGGAGCCGGCGCGCAGCGTCCCGTCGGCCGTGCGCAGCTGCGCCTGCGCGGCCCCGCCGTAGGAGATCGAGCCGAGAGCGAGACGGCTCCAGCGCGCGTCCTCGGAGAGCTGCGCGGCAGGCTGAGCGGTGTCCTCGGCGACGGCCCACACCCCGGCCGGCACCGACTCGTCCACGCTCCGCGGCGGGTACATCGTCGTCACGCCCCACAGCACCAGACCCGCGATCACCGCGGCGGCGATCGGCCCGGCAACGGCCCCGACACGCTCCGCCGGCCGCCACGGGACCAGCCGCGGCCGCGGCGCCTCACCGATCTCCCCGCGCCCCAGCACCGCGCGCCACAGCCGCGGCACCCACGGGATCAGCACCACCAGCGACATCGCGATGTACACGGCCGACGGGGTCTTGACCATCACGTCGTAGCCGATGTTCAGCACCAGCACGAAGCTCATCGAGGCCGCACCGATCAGCGCGCCGAGCACGACCGTGCGCCGCCACAGCAGCGCGAGACCGGCGCCGAACTCGGCGAGGCCGGAGAGGAACTGGAAGACGGGGGAGAAGGCGACCATCCGCCACAGCAGCCCCATCGGGCTCATCTCCCCGTGGGCGATCAGGGCGTCTCCCGCATCGGAGAACCCGAACTGGCCGAACACGAGCTTCGCGGCGCCGTAGTACATCAGCACCAGCGCGAGGGCGAGCCGCACCCCGCCGTGCGCCCACCACGCGAGCGTCACCCCGGCGGTGCGGGCGAGGCGCTTCTCGGTGGAGTAGTCGGCGGGGGCGGGCGCGTGGTCATCGGTTCTGGCCATGCGCCCAGCCCATCATCGCGAGCGGCTGCGCTGATCACCCGGCGGTCTCGACTCCGCTACGACCTTGGGCGGATGTCGCCGTCGCTCCTGCGATCAGCCCTGGTTCGCGCTGCCGGGGTGCGCCCACGGCGGCACGTCGCCGCCGGGGTAGCCGTCCGGCACCTGCTGCTGGGCCTGCCGCTGCGCCTCGCGCGCCTTCTGCTCGGCCTCCTGGCGGGCCCGCTGGGCGCGGGCCTCCTCGCGCTGGCGCTGCTGCTCGGCGGAGGCGCGCTGGCGCTGAACGGAATCAGCGGCATCAGCATTCTGGCTCGCCTCGGCCGCGGCCTGCGACTGCAGCATCGCCGAGCGGATCTCCTCGCCCATGGAGCCGACGGAGCCGGGGTTGCTGGGCAGGTAGAGCACGTTGGAGCGACCGTTGCGGGCCACGTCCTGCATGGTGTCGAAGTACTGCGTCATCAGCAGCAGCTGCTCGGCGGAGTTCTCGATGCCGACCTTGCGCAGCATCTCGTACTGCTCCGCGATGCCCAGCGCGATCGCCTTGCGCTGCGCGGCGACGCCCTCGCCCTGGAGGCGCTTGGACTCGGCCTCGGCCTCCGCCTGGGTGACGCGCTTGATCTTGTCCGCCTCGGCGAGGGACTGGGCGGCGACCCGGTCGCGCTGGGCGGCGTTGATGGAGTTCATCGAGTCGCGCACCCGCGAGTCCGGGGAGATGTCCTGGACCAGGGTGTTGATGATGTTGAAGCCGAACTCCTGCATCCGGGTCGAGAGGGTGTTCTCGACGCTGCGGGCGATGTCGTCCTTCGACTCGAAGGCCGCGTCCAGCTCGAGGCCCGACAGCGCGGAGCGGACGGTGTCGAAGACGTAGGAGCGGATCTGCGCCTCGGGGTTGGACAGCTTGTAGTACGCGTCCACGACCTGCTCCTCGCGGATGCGGTACTGCACCGCGACGGGCACCGTCACGAAGACGTTGTCCTTGGTCTTGGACTCGATGTTGACCTCGAGCTGCTGGACGCGCAGCGAGACCGGCTTGGTGGTGCTGTCGATGAACGGCGTCTTGAAGTTCAGACCGGCGTGCGCGACGCGGCGGAACTTGCCGAAGCGCTCGACGATGATCGCCTCCTGCGTGTGCACCGTGAACATCAGAGAGGTGCGCAGGCCGCCGAACAGCAGCGCGGCGAGGATCGCGAGCACGACGAGAATCACGACGAGCACGACGATGGTGATGACGAGGCCTTCCACAGGGACCCCTTTCGAGTGGGAGGAACGTGTGAGACACGCTACCAACTCACCGGAGGGACAGCTCCGCCTCGATCCTGCGGGCGATGCGGACGGGCGGCACCGGCGGGGCGAAGCGGCGCACCACGTGCCCGTCGGCGGAGACGAGGAACTTGGTGAAGTTCCAGGCGATCCTCCCGCCCATCACCCCCGGTCTCTGCGCGCACAGCCAGCGCCACATCGGCGGGGCGTCGGGCCCGTTCACGTCGGTCTTCGCGAACAGCGGGAAGGTCACCGAGAACTGGGAGGTGCAGGTCTCCCGGGTGTCCTCGTTGCTGCCGGGGTCCTGGTGGAACTGGTCCGAGGGGAACCCCAGCACGCTGAAGCCGTGCGGCGAGAAGCGCTCGTGCAGCTCCTGCAGGCCCCGCAGCTGCGGGGTGAAGGCGCACTGGGTGGCGGTGTTGACCACCAGCACGGGGCCGCCGCGGAACTCGCCGAGGTCCACCTGCTCGCCGTCGATGCTCGTCGCCGAGAAGTCGTGGAAGGTGCGGTCGTCCATGATCTCCTTCCCGTGGCCGTCCTTACGCCATCGTAGGTCAGGAGAGGAACTCGTCCACCTCCGCCCGCGAGGGGGCGCTCTGCGGCCCGCGCCGCGTCACCGCGATCGCCGCGGCGGCGTTGGCACGGGTCGCCGCGGACTCCCAGTCCGCGCCGAGCGCGCGCTCCGCGAGCAGCACCCCGGTGTGGGTGTCGCCGGCGCCGTTGGTGTCCACCGGCGTCTGCGGGAAGGCGGGGATCTCGGTGCCGCGCCCGTGATGGAAGACGTGGCAGCCCCGCTCCCCGTCGCGCACCACGATGACGGCGCCCGGCCGCAGCCGCCGCCGGATCGCCTGCGGCGTGTCCTCGAGGTGGTCGAGGTCGGTCAGCGCCCGCGCCTCGTCCGCATTGGAGGTCCACACCGTGGTGAGGGCGAGCATCCGGTCCTGCAGCGCGCGGGGGAAGGAGGCGAAGGGGTCGCCCGGGTCCAGCACCACGTCGACGCCCTCCTCGAGCCCCTCGAGGAACTCCAGCAGCGGTTCCCGGGTCGGTTCGAACAGGCTGTATCCGGAGACGCACACGAGGTCCCCGGGCCGGGGCGCCAGCCGCGCGAACGACTCCGCGGTCACCTGCCGCTCCGCCCCGTACACGGTGAGGAAGGTCCGCTCGGCCGACGGCTCCAGAAGCACCACGCAGTACCCGGTGTCGGCGTCCTCGCGCGGGATGTCCGAGACCGCGACCCCGTCGGCCCCCAGCACCTCCCGGATCAGGTCCCCGTTCGGGCCGGTGCCATGCGCGCCCCCGTGGACGGCCTCCGCCCCGGTGCGCGCCGCGGCGAGCAGCGTGGTCACGGCCCCGCCGGCGTAGCGGCGCTCGGTGCGGGCGTTGGTGTTCCCGCCGCGCGCGGGCAGCGCGTCGACCTCCAGGATCACGTCGACGAGGGCCTGGGCGGTGTGGAGCACACGGGACATGGCCCGAGTGTAGGTGGGAGCATGGCCCGATGGCCCCCGCTTCCGCCCGCCGCCGCACCCCCGTCATCATCGTGATCGCCGCGCTGGCGGTCATCGCCCTCGTGCTCGGCGGCGTCGCCTTCTGGCGCTCCACCGCCGACGACGGCACGGACGCCGCCGAGCAGCTGGCCGGCACCCTCGCCGAGGGCGGCTCCGACCTCGATGCCGAGGTGCTCGGCGCCCTCCGCGACGCGGGAGCGACCCCCGAGGTCACCCTCGCCGATGCCGGCGAGGCCCAGGACGGCAGCCGCACCGCTACCTACGACTGGATCTGGACCCTCCCGGACGACGCCGGGACCTGGGAGTACACCACCACCGCCACCCTGACGAAGGGTGAGGACGGCTGGGCGCCGCGGCTCACCCCCGCGGCTCTCGGCCCCGAGCTCGAGGACGGCGAGACGCTCGCCGTGCACGCCGTCGACCCCGAGCTCGGCACCATCACCGACCGCGACGGCACCCAGCTCTACGGCCCCCGCGACGTGAAGGTCCTCGGCCTGGACACGTCCCAGCTCTCCGCCGACCAGCTCGACTCCTCCGCCCGCGACCTCGCCGCCGCGCTCGGCACCGACGCGGACCGCTACGCCGAGAGCGTCGCAGGCGCCGGCGAGGAGGCCTTCGTCCCCGCCCTGACCATCCGCGTCAGCGACGAGGGGGAGTACGACCTCGCCAAGGCCCGGCAGGTCCCCGGCTTCCACGCCCTCGAGGAGCAGCGCCCCCTCGCCGTCGAGCGGGACTACGCCCCCGGCGTGCTCGGCTCCCTGCGCGAGGCGACCGCGGAGGACGTCGAGAAGTCCGGCGGCGAGATCCAGGCCGGCGACCAGGTCGCGAGCGGCGGCGTCCTCGCCGCGGAGCAGGACGCGATCCTCGGCACCTCCGGCCTCGAGATCGTCGCCACCGGCGGCGAGCAGGAGCGCCCGCTCCACGAGGTCGATCCCGTCGCCGGCACCACGGTGCGCACCACCCTGGACGACGACCTGCAGCGCCGCGCCACCGCCGCGATCGCCGACGAGGACTCCCCGTCGGCCGTCATCGCGCTCAGCGCCTCCACCGGCGACGTGCTCGCCGCGGCGCTCGGCCCGACCGGCCAGTCCTATCCCGTCGGCCTCGTAGGCCAGTACGCGCCCGGCTCGACCTTCAAGACCGTCACCGCGCTGTCGCTGCTGCGCGCCGGCGTCACGCCCGACACCGAGCTCCAGTGCCCCGAGACCGCCTCGGTCGCCGGACGCTCCTTCAAGAACGCCGACTCGATGGACCCCTCCCTGTTCGGCACGATGCCGCTGCGCTCGGTGATCGCGCACTCCTGCAACACCGCACTGCTGCTGCAGCACGAGACCGTCTCTCAGGCCGAGCTCGCCGACGCCGCGACCACCCTCGGCATCGGCCAGGAGGCCCCGGCCGGGCTCGACGCCTTCATGGGCTCGATCGACCCGGACGACGAAGGCGTCGAGCACGCCGCGGCGATGATGGGCCAGGGTCGCGTGCTCACCTCCCCGCTCGCCATGGCGACCGTGCTCGCCTCGGTGCAGAACGGCTCCACGGTCACCCCGCGCATCCTCGCCGACGAGGACCAGGCCGCCCCCGAGGTCCCGACCCCCCTCACCGAGGACGAGGCCGCGCAGATGCAGGAGATGCTGCGCGGCGTGGTCACCGACGGCAGCCTCGACGACTTCGCGGACCTGCCCGGGGAGCCGGTGATCGGCAAGACCGGCACCGCCGAGTACACGAACGAGGAGGGCGAGCTCGCCCTGCACTCCTGGGTGATCGTCGCCCAGGGCGACCTGGTCGTCGCCGCCTTCGTCGAGGACGGCAGCTACGGCTCCGTCACCGCCGGCCCGATCGCCCGCGAGGTGATCGCGGGTCAGTAGGCGGTGCGCCCCTCGTGGGCGAGCCACGCGTCGAACGGGGCGACCGCGTCCGCGTGCCGGTGCTGCTCGACGGGGAGCACGGCGTGGCGGCCCGGCCGGGCGAAGTAGTCGTAGAAGGCGGAGTCGTCGAAGCCGGCCCGCGCGGCGTCCCCGCGGCCTGCGGCGAACACCACGAGGTCCAGCCGCGCCCAGAGCGCCGCGGCCAGGCACATCGGGCACGGCTCGCAGCTCGAGTACAGCACCGCGCCGCGCAGCTCCGGCGATCCGCTGCGTGCACAGGCCTCCCGGATCGCGGCGACCTCGGCGTGGGCGGTGGGATCGTTCGAGGCGGTCACCCGGTTCACGCCCTCGACCAGCTCCCCGCCCGGCAGGCGCACCACGGCGCCGAACGGACCGCCGCCGTCGGCGACGTTGGCGGTGGCCAGGGCGATCGTGCGCTGCAGGGTCTCGGTGGGATCGTGATGGTCCATCGCGGGCCTCCTCGGGGCCGGGACCACCGAGACTACAGCCCCGCCGCGACCTCCACGGCCTGGCGGATCGCCCGCTCCGCGTCGAGCTCCGCGGCGACGTCGGCCCCGCCGATCACGTGCACCCGCGGCGCCCGGCCGCGCCGCTCGGCGATCACCTCGTCGGCCAGCGCGTTCACGCTGACCTGTCCGGCGCACACCACGACCGTGTCCACGTCGAGCACCCGCGCCTCGCCGTCCTCGGTGATGTGCAGTCCCGCCTCGTCGATCCTCTCGTAGGTCACGCCGCGGTGCTGGATCACGCCGGCATGGCGCAGCTCCGCCCGGTGCACCCACCCCGTCGTCCGGCCGAGCCCGGCGCCGATCCGCGTCTCCTTGCGCTGCAGCAGGTGGACCTCGCGCCGCGCCTCCTCGCGCGGACGGGTGATCACGCCGCCGCGCGTCGAGTCGGCGTCGACCACGCCCCAGTGCTCCCGCCAGCGCGCGACGTCCAGGGTGGGGGAGGGGCGCGGCGCCGTGAGGAACTCGGCGACGTCCACGCCGATCCCGCCCGCGCCGATGATCGCGACCTTCTCGCCGGCCTCGGCACGGCCCTCGAGCAGATCGGCGTAGCTGATCACTTCCGGCCCGCCGCTCCTTTCCAGCGAGATCTCCCGCGGCGCGACGCCGGTGGCGACGATGACGTCGTGGAAGCCCTGCAGCTCGGTCGCCGTCGGCCGCATCCCGAGCCGGATCCCGACGCCCGCCGCGGCCAGCCGCATCCGCCAGGACTGCAGCGCCTGCGCGTAGTCCTCCTTGCCGGGGATCCGTGCCGCGAGCCGCAGCTGCCCGCCGATCTCGTCCGTCGCCTCGTAGAGGGTGACGATGTGGCCGCGCTCGGCGGCGGCCAGCGCCGCCTCGAGCCCCGCCGGGCCCGCGCCGACGACGGCGACCTTCCGGATGCGGCGCTCGATCACCGGCGTCAGCACCAGCTCGGTCTCGTGGGCGGCGCGCGGGTTCACCAGGCAGCTCGCCCGCTTCCCGTCGAACACCTTGTCCAGGCAGGCTTGGTTGCAGGAGATGCAGGCGACGACCTGTCCGGCGCGGCCGTCCGCGAGCTTGTTCGGCAGCTGCGGATCGGCCAGCAGCGGGCGCGCCATCGAGATCAGGTCCGCCTGCCCGGAGGCGAGCACCTGCTCGGCGACGTCCGGGTCGTGGATGCGGTTCGAGGAGACCACGGGGACGCCGACCAGCTCGCGCAGGTGCTGGGTCTGCTCGGCGAAGGCGGCGCGCGGCACGGAGGTGACGATGGTGGGCACCCGGGCCTCGTGCCAGCCGATCCCCGTGGAGAGCACGTCCACACCGGCGCGGACCAGGGATTGCGCGAGCGCGGTGGTCTCGGTCCAGGTCTGCCCCTCGGGCACCAGGTCCAGCAGGGAGATGCGGTAGCTCAGCAGTGCGTCGTTCCCGATCGCGTCCCGGACCGCGGCGGCGATCGCGAGCGGCACCGCGCGCCGGCCCTCGGAGGTGCGGCCCCAGCGGTCCCGGCGATGGTTCGTGGCCGGGGCGAGGAACTGGTTGAGCAGATAGCCCTCGCTGCCCATGATCTCGACGCCGTCGTAGCCGGCGTCGACGGCGCGACGGGCCGCCTCGGCGAAGTGATCGATGGTGCGCTGCACCCCGCTGCGGGTGAGGCGACGGCTGCGGAACGGGGACAGCGGCGACTTCCCGCCGCTCGGGGAGGCGGACAGCGGGTGGAAGGCGTAGCGGCCGGCGTGGAGGAGCTGCAGGACGATCCGTCCGTCGGCCTCGTGGACCTCGCGGGTGATCAGCTCGTGGGCGCGCAGGGTGCGGGCGTCGGCCTGGGAGCCGCGCGGGGTGAGTCGGCCGCTGCGGTCGGGGGAGAAGCCGCCGGTGACGATCAGCCCCGCGCCGCCGCGGGCGCGCTCGCCGAGATAGGCGGCGAGCTTCTTCGCGTCCGACGGGTCGTCCTCGAGTCCCGTGTGCATCGACCCCATCACGATCCGGTTGCGGACCTCGAAGGGGCCGAGGTCGAGCGGGGAGAGCAGGGATCGGTACCGCGACGCTGCGGCGGAGTGCTGAGGGGAGGACATGCCTGCGATTCTGCCAGCTCGCCCGCGTACGCTGGAACGGACCGGTCCCACACTGCTGCGAGGAGCCCTCGATGACGACGCGTCTGCTGATCATCGTCGATGTTCAGAACGACTTCTGCGAGGGCGGTGCGCTCGGCGTCGACGGCGGCGGCGCGGTCGCGGAGCGGATCGCCTCGTACCTCCGCACCCGGAGCGGGGACTACGACCGGATCCTCGCCAGCCAGGACTGGCACCGCGGGGACACCGACAACGGCGGGCACTTCGCGGTGCCGCCGGTGGCGCCGGACTTCGTGGACACCTGGCCCGTGCACTGCGTCGCGGACACGGAGGGCGCGGCGCTGCATCCGGCGATCGCAGCGGTGGAGGACCGGGTGGAGGTCGTGCACAAGGGGCACGGCGTCCCGTCGTACAGCGTGCTCGAGGGGACCGTGGTCGGCACCGGCGAGTCGGTGCAGGCGCTGGTCCCCGGCTGCGCGATCGACGTGGTGGGCCTCGCCTACGACTTCTGCGTGCGCGCCACGGCCCTCGGCTCCCGCGAGGCCGGCGCGTCGGTGCGGGTGCTGCGGGAGATGACGGCCGCCGTGCATCCCTCGGGCGTCGCGGAGCTCGAGGAGGAGCTGGCCGCGGCGGGTGTCGAGGTGGTCAGAACGGAGGATCGCCGAGATCCGGCGGCGGGCTCCCGGGAGGGATGACCTTCCGGCCGGCGGCCTTCGCGAGAGCGGCCCGCCGGTCCTCGGCGACGCGTTCCGCGCGGGGTCGGGCCAGTTCCTCGGCGTGGAGGCTGCGGGCCTCGGCGGCGAGGCGCTCGTGCTCGGCCGCGGCATGCTCGAGGAGCCTGACCGTGTGCGGGGTGAGCAGGTCGGTGGCCTCCTCGGTGGTGGTGCGCAGATCCTCGCCCAGGGTCCAGTGCGTGGTGAGCGGCCGGGTGGGCGCGCTGTCGTCGACCGGCTCACGGGTCGGGTCGATCAGGCCGGCGGTCTTCATCCGGTGGTGTTGCCAGCACAGTCGATGGAGGTTCGCCAGGGAGGTCGGGCCGCCGCGCTCCGGGTGCTCGTGGTCGTACTCGAGGATGTGGTCGTCCTCCGCGGCGGTCGCGGTGGGGCGAGTGCAGCCGGGTGCCGCGCAGACCGGGTGGCGCAATCGGAGCTGCAGCCGCATCGCAGCGCTGGGCCGGTAGGTGTCGGGCAGCACGGGAAGATGCGTGCCGCGTGCCGCATCGGTGAGGATCCGGGTCCAGACGCTTTCCCCGGCCGCGAGGGCCCGGGCGAGCTCTGCGGGGATCGGGGTGGTCCCCTCGAGCATGGCCGGGGCGTCGTCCCGCCCGAGCAGCGTCATCACCGGCACCGTCACCAGGAGCTTGTACGGCGAGGCCGTCTCCTGCACCGGGTCGGTGTCCAGCACGGTGTGGGCGAGGAGCGCGTAGCGCAGAGTGCGCAGCGAGAGCGGTGCGCCGCGCTCGGCGAGGTCGCCGTCGATGTCGAAG
>NZ_KV788768.1:10687-28793 GCF_001807385.1 Brachybacterium sp. HMSC06H03
GCCGTCGATGTCGAAGGGCAGCGGCCCCTCGGCGCCGTCCTGGAGGGCGGCTCGCTGGGCGCGCTGCACGTCGCGGGCGGCGACGTCGAGCCGGTGGGCGAGCCCTTTGATCTCCAGGATCGGGCCGGTGACCAGCAGCGAGGCGGTGCCAGTGGTGGAGTCGACGTCGACGATCTCCACGTCGCGGCTCTGCGAGGGCGGGGCCGGCAGGGCACCGGCGGTCGCGAGCTCGACGGCGAGACGGAGGTGCCGGGAGAAGGTGTCGAGGGAGACGGACGGCAGCTCGATCGTCGCCATGTGGGCGTCGACCTGCGAGGCCTGCTCGTCAGTCAGTCGCCGCACCCGCCGCAGGAGCATCTGATGCATCGCCTCGGTGAGATCGCCGCGGCGCAGGTACTCGAAGGTGAGCGGCATGATCTCGACCGCCCGGTGCGCATCGAGCACCTGGCTCCAGGCCTGGTTGTACGTGCAGCGGAGTCCGGCCGCGACCTTCAGCGCGGTCATGTCCGCGTCCTCGGGACGGCCCTGCACCTCCGGGTCCTCGCGGAAGAAGGTCTCCAGCAACCGCAGGTGGTGGGCGTACAGCCGGGCGCGGGTCAGCGCGGTGCGGTGCAGCGCCATCACGCGCCCTGACTCGACGGTCCCCTCGCCGACCTCCTCGAGGATCCGCTCCGTGGTCAGCGGCCGACGGGCGCGAGCACGCCATGCGGGCAGCTCCGGGACCGTCGCGGGTGGGAGGAGGGCGCCGGATGATGGCGACGAGGCCGAGGCGGGGTGGGCAGGGGCGGGATAGGACGCAGCGGCCTGCTCGGGCTGCTGTGCCGCGCTGTCGCCGGACTGATCGAACTCGCCCATCGTGCCCCCTCCTTCCTCGGCCCGGGAGAATGCCGGATCACTCCATCGCGTAACACCTCCAGAATATCCGTGAAGGTGCCACCGGGGAAGAGTTGGAGCGCAATGGGGATGAATCTGTGGATAACCTGGTTGTGTGGAGGGGAGGTCGGGGTGGCAGGGGTGAGTGTGTGGATGGGCGGGCTCGACTGTCGGACCTGTGTGGTAAGGCGTACCTGCTGGTGGTGAGGGTGCTCGGGTGTGCTTGGGGCGGTGGGAGGGCTGTTGGGCTGGCGCACGGGTGGGCTGGTGGTGGCCTGGTGAGGGTGGGGTAGAAATGTATCGCGGAGCGCTACCTTGAACGCTATTCCAGAATCGATGGAACGACTATTGCGGAATGGCCGTCTCTGTGAATGTGGGGGAGTGCTCCGTCGGTCAGTCGTCGTGCAGTTGTCGGCTCCCGTCGGCCGCCTCGTCGAGCCGGGCGGGGTCGAGCGGGTCCGCTCTGCCCTGCCCCCGCGCCGCCCTGTACATACACCGACACACACGGCACGATGGCTCCATGACGAATCCCTTCACCCCGGGCTTCGGCCTGACGCCGATCATCCTCGCGGGCCGCGACATCGCGATCGAGGAGTTCACCGCGGCGCTCGCCGGCACCGTTCCCGAGGCGCGGGCGATCCTCATCTCCGGCCAGCGCGGCGCCGGCAAGACCGTGCTGCTCACCGAGTTCCGCGAGCTCGCCCTGGAGGCGGGCTGGATCGACCTCAGGATGCACACCTCCTCGACCTCGCTGCTCGAGGAGCTGCGCGGCCAGGCCATCTCCCGGCTGCGCGAGATCGATCCCGAGGCGGAGACCTCCCGCCTCACCTCCGCGCGCGTCATGAACGTCTCCGCCGGGCGCGACATCGTCCACCGCTACGAGGGGGAGGGGGAGCCGCTCGCCGTCGTGCTCGACCGCCTCGCCGCGCTCGCCGAGGCCGAGGGCGGCGGGTTGCTGATCACCCTCGACGAGCTGCAGTCCGCCGACCGCGACCAGCTCCACGCCCTCACCCAGCACGTGCAGGACCTCATCGGCTCCGGGCACGCCGTCGCGTTCCTCGCCGCCGGGGTGCGCACCGGGGTCGATGCGCTGCTGGACCACGAGCGCACCACCTTCCTGCGCCGCGCGCACCGCCTCGAAGTGGGAAGCGTCGACGTCGGCACCGCCGCCGAGGCGATCCGGATGACCGTCGCCGACACCGCCAAGACGATCACCCCGGAGGCCGCGGTGCTCGCCGGCGAGATCTCCCGCGGCTACCCCTACCTGATCCAGCTCATCGGCTCAAAGGCCTGGCAGAACAGCGGCGACGCCGAGGTGATCGAGGTCGAGGACGTCCGCGGTGCGCAGGGCGCCGTCGTCGCGGCGATGATCAAGAACGTCCACGGCCCAGCGCTGCGCGGCCTCAGCGCCCGCAAGCGCGAGTACCTGCTGGCGATGCTCGAGGACGAGGGGCCGTCGGCCGTCGGCGACATCGCCCGGCGGATGGGCATCGACCCGCGCAACCAGTCCACCTACCGCGAACGGCTCATCGAGGACGACCTGATCCGTCCCGCCGGGCGCGGCTTCGTCGAGTACGCGCTGCCCTATCTCGACGAGGCGCTGCGCCACGAGGAACGGGAGGGCGTGGGGGCCGACGTCGAGCCGGATCGCGGGGTGCGGCGATCGCATCGCGGGAGGCGTGCATGACGGGCGCCCCCATGACCAAGGCCGAGCGGCCCGCCCGGGCCTACCGCACCGGACCGGTCACACGGGCGTTGCGGTGGGTCTCCGTGCTGGCGACGATCGCGATCACCGCCTGGCTGCTGATCGCCTACCCGTCCCTTCCGGAGACCGTCGCGACCCACTTCGGCCCCGCCGGAGAGGCCGACGACTGGGGTCCGAAGTGGTCGCTGCTGGTCATCGCCGGTGTCATGGTTCTGCTGTCGCTCCCGCTCGCCGCGATCTCCACCCGGCCGCGCGGCTTCAACTATCCCGTCGAGATCACCGAGAGCAACGCCCAGACCATGTACCGCGAGGGTGAGCGGCTGATGGTCTGGACGCTGCTGTTCCTGCAGGTCGTCTACCTCGGGATCTGCTGGTCGGTGGTGCTCGTCGGCGGTGGGCCGCTGCTCGTGATCGGGGTCGCCGGGCTGCTCGGCGCGTCGATCCTGGCGATCGTGCGCATGGTGCGCGCCGCCCGCTGAGGCCGGTTCGTACTCCGGCCAGTGTCGAGGAGAGGGGCAAGGAGGCTCGAGGATATTCCGTCGACCGGTGGTCCCGCGCCGTGGTGGACTGCGCGCATGCAGCTGACGATCCGTCCCCTGGACGCCTCCTCCGACCTGGAGCTCGAGCAGTACCGCGCCCTCGAGCAGGCGCTGGACGACCACGCCTACGGCGGTCATCAGGAGGAGAGCCTCGCGCAGCTGCGCGCCGGCCTCGAGGACACCCCGTACTGGACGGTGCGGCGCTGGATCGCGCTCGCCGAGACGCTCGAGGGCGGGGAGATGCTCGTCGGCCGCGCGATGACCTTCACGCCGCAGCAGGAGAACCTCGAGTCGATCTCCGTCGGCGTCGCCGTGCATCCCGCGCACCGAGGGCAGGGCATCGCGACCGCGCTGGTCGAGGAGGCGCTGCTGCCCGCGATCGCGCAGTCCGGCCGCACGCTCGTCGAGGCGTACGGAGAGATCGAGGCGGGCGTCGATCCGGAGGATCCCGCCCATCCCGTGCACCGGCTCGCCGCCCGGCTCGGCGTGGCCCGCAAGAACCTCGCCGTGTGCCGGGCGCTGCGGCTGCCGCTGGACCCCGCCCGGCTCGACGCGCTCGAGGCCGAGTCGGCCCGGAAGCGCGGCGAGTACCGGATCGAGCAGTGGGTCGGGGAGATCCCCGAGGAGCACCTGAGCGCCTACGGCCGGCTGCTCACCCAGCTCGAGATCGACGAGCCCGACGAGGAGGTCGAGCACGAGCCCGCCGAGTACACCCCCGAGCGGATCCGCGTGAGCGAGCGGCGGATGCGTGAGGCGGGCACGATCCGGATCGTCGCGGTGGCTGTCGCGCCGGACGGCGAATTCGTCGGCAACTCCGAGGTGCACGTGCACGAGGCGCCCGGCAGCACCCTCGGCTACCAGGAGAACACCCTGGTCATGCCCGAGCACCGCGGGCACCGGCTGGGCCTCGGGCTCAAGGTCGCGACCCACCGGCGGCTCGCCGAGCTCGCTCCGCAGCTGCGCTCGCTGGTCACCTGGAACTCGCACGTGAACCCATGGATGATCCAGGTCAACGAGAAGCTCGGGTATGAGCTGCTCTTCCGCGAGGTCGTGATGCAGGGCAGGCGGGCGGGCTGAGCGACACGCCTGCCGTGCGCGCCTGACACCATCGCCCTGCTCCGCCCCGTAGGTTCATGCCTGAGGAATCGGGCAGAGCGGTCAGGGGGGCGCCGTGGAGGCGAAGCATCGAAGGAAGCTGCCGAGCCGCGGCCGCAGCTCGCACCAGTTCACCGTGGCGATGGCGATCCTCTCGCTCGTGCTCGCCGGCGGTGCCGTCACGGGGCTCGGCACCTCGATGCCGCGTCCCGATCCGGCCGCCTCTCCCGCCGAGGCGGCCGTGCGGGAGCCGGTCGGCGACCCCTCGAACACGACTCGGCTCGTGCACCGCGACCGGATCACGGGGGACATCTCGCCGAAGTCCGTGGTCGCGAGCCCGACCGGGGACGTCATCGCGAACAACATGATGTACAACCACACCTCGACGCTGTACGACGCGAGCAGCCTCGAGCTCGCCGCGACGGTCCCCGACACCGTGGACCTCGCCGAGTTCGGGTATCCCGAACGCGCCGGGGAGACGACGGGCGCGCCGGTCGAGGCGGTGTTCTCGCCCGACGGGAAGTACGCCTACGTCTCCCAGTACTCGCTCAAGGGACCCGGGGCGGGGGAGACCGCGACCGACGACTGCGCCGCCGGCGACGCGATCGGGAACAGCGCCGTCTACCGTCTCGACCTCGAGACGAAGGAATGGGACCAGGTCATCGAGGTGGGGCGGGTCCCGAAGTTCATCTCCCTCTCGCCCGACGGATCGGTCGCGCTGGTCTCGAACTGGTGCGACTCGAGCGTCTCCGTCGTCGACCTCGACAAGGGCGAGGAGATCCGGCAGATCCCCGTCGACTCCGCGCCGCGCGGCTCCGTGGTGCTGCCCGACAACCGCACCGCCTATGTCACCGCGATGTACGCCGACGAGCTGTACCGCGTGGATCTCGAGACCGGCGAGAGCGAGCTCGTGCTCGAGACCGGCCGCAAGCCCCGCCACCTGGTGCTCTCCCCGGACGCGTCCCGCATGTACCTCACCGAGTCCGGGGACGACCGGCTGCTCGAGCTCGACACCGCCACCGGCGAGGTGCTGCGCGAGGTCGCCACGGGCCGTGAGCCGCGCACCATGGCGATCTCGCCCGACGGCCTCGCCCTGTACGTCGTGAACTACTACGCGAACACCGTGACGAAGTTCGACGCCGAGACGTTCGAGGAGATCCAGACCGTCGAGGTGGGGCAGAACCCGATCGGCATCACCTACGAGCCCACGCACGGCCGGGTGTGGGTCGCGAACTATGCCGGGTCGATCGACGTCTTCGACGACACCGCCCCGCGTGATGGCACGATGGAGCCATGAACGTCCACGCCGTCGTGACGGCTTCCCGCGAGATCGCCGCCCCCCCGCCGCCCTCTTCGACCTCATCGCCGACCCTGCCGAGCAGCCGCGCTGGGACGGCAATGACAACCTCGCAGGCGCCGAGCCCGGCCAGCGGGTCCGCGCCGTCGGCGACGTGTTCGTGATGACCAACCAGGGCGGCGGGGTGCGTGACAACCACGTCGTCGCCTTCGTCGAGAGTCGCGAGATCGCCTGGCGTCCCGCGCCCCGCGGCGAGCAGCCGGCGGGCCACCAGTGGGGATGGGTCCTCGAGCCGCTCGAGGACGGGCGCACCCTGGTCACCCACGTCTACGACTTCTCCGACCTGCCCGCCTCGCAGGAGGCGCGTCTCGCGAAGGCGCGGCAGATGACGCCGGAGAAGCTCATGGCCTCGATCGACCGCCTCGCGGAGCTCGCCGAGGGCGCGTGAGCACGCCGTCGATGGACCCGGACGCGGCCCGCATCGAGTCGGCGATCGAGGCGGCCGCGCGGCGCGGCGACTTCGACGACCTGCCCGGCGCCGGGAAGCCCCTGGACCTGCCGGACACCCATGACCCCGACTGGTGGGTGAACCAGCGCATCGCCAGCGGCGACATCGACTCCGAGGCGCTGCTGCCCGTCGTGGTGCTGCTGCGCAAGGAGTACGAGCGCCGCGACGAGACCCTCGCCGCGCTGCCCGACGAGAAGGCCGTGCGCGAGTACGCCGCGGACTTCACCGAGCGCGTCCACGAGGACCGGCGCGCGAACCCCTTCCAGAAGATGCTCGCGCCGGCGTGGGACGGGGACGACGCGGTCGCGCGCTGGCAGCAGGTGCGGGCAGCAGGTCCCGCCGTGCCCTCGGCCCCCTCCCCGCCGGATGCCGCGCCGCCGACCCGGCGCCGGCGGTGGTGGCCCTTCGGCCGACGGGGTGGGCGGATGCCCGGGCCGTGCGAGTGCTCACCCTCGACGCGCGACTCGCACGGTCCTTCCCCGACCTGACCATCCTTCCGCCGTGAGCCGGTGCGGCCATAGGGTGGCGGGATGTTCCTCGAGAACCTCGGCATCGACGCCCTGGACCCGCAGCGCCTGGGCCGCTTCTGGGAGGCGGCCCTCGGCACCACCACCCTCACCGATGCGCCCGACATCTTCGAGACCAGGCTGAGCATCGACGGCGACGCCTACCTCGACCTGTGCTTCGCCCACGTCCCGGCGCGCAGCGACGCCCCGCAGCGGCTGCATCTCGACCTCCGCGGCGGCGCCGAGCAGGAGCAGATCGCGCAGAGGCTGCGGGAGCTCGGCGCGAGCGACCTCGACATCGGGCAGGGCGAGGTGCCCTGGATCGTGCTCGCCGACCCCGAGGGCGGGGCGTTCTGCGTGATGGAGGAGCGGGCGGCGTACGTGGGCACGGGGCCGATCGCGGCACTGCCGCTGGACGCCGCTGACCCTGCCCGCGATGCCGAGTTCTGGGCCTGGCTGAGCGGCTGGACGCCCGCGCCGGGCGTCGCGCCGCGCACCCTGCGCCACCCCTCGGGGCGCGGGCCGCTGCTCGAGCTGTGCCCGGAGCCGGCGGAGAAGCGGCCCGGGGAGAAGAACCCGATCCACCTCGATGTGCGGCTCGAGCCGGGGGACGAGATCGACGGGATCGCCGCGGAGATCCAGCAGCGCGGAGGTGAGGAGTTCTTCCCGGACTGGGGCGAGCTGCCCTGGCGCGTGTTCCGCGACCCCTCCGGGAACGAGCTCTGCGTGCTGCCGGCCGTGGGAGCGGGCGCATGAGCCGCGGCCGCCGCACCGCCGGGTTCCTCGGCGCCCTGCTCGCCGGTGCAGGGACGCTGCACATGCTCCGGCCCGAGCCCTTCGACACCATCGTCCCGCCCGCGCTGCCGGGACCCGCACGCGGCTACACCTATGCCTCGGGCGTCGCCGAGCTCGCCGTGGCGGGGATGCTGGCCGTGCCCCGGACCCGTCGCCTGGGAGGAGCTGCGGCGGCGGCGCTGTTCGTCGCGGTGTTCCCCGCGAACGTGCAGATGGCGTACGACTGGCGCCGTGCCCGTCCGCGGAAGCGCGCGATCGCCGTCGGCCGGCTCCCGCTGCAGGGCGTGCTCATCGCGCAGGCGCTGCACGTCGCACGGAACGGATCGTGAATACGAGGGCACTCCCTACGCGATCCCGAAGGACGTCGACACGATCGCGCTGTGGTTCAACCGGGACCTGCTGCACCGGGCCGGGGTGGACGAGCCGACCGGCAGCTGGTCCTGGCAGGAGTACCGCGACGCCTCCGAGGCCGTCACCCGGGCGCTGGGCAACGAGCAGATCTGGGGCAACCCGGCCGGCGTCGCGAACCAGGCGAGGGGCTCGCGCACTCGGGTATGAAGGGCTGAGGCATGGAGGGCTGAGCGCCGCCTCCGCCTACCGCTGCGACTCGAGGCGCCCGGCGGCCACGGTCGCGAGCGGGTCGACGGCGCGCAGCCGCGCCGCCGCCTCGCGGGCCGCGGCCTCGTCCATCAGCCCGTCCGTGCCGACGGGGACGTCGGCGAAGAGCTCGTCCGCCCCCTCGAGGAGGACGAGGTCCGCGCGGCCTCCGACGGCGAGCCTCCCGACCCCGTCGATCGAGGCGGCCAGGGCCTCGCGCGGCTGGAGCTGCTGAGAGGGATGCCAGGCGGGGCGCTCGTCGGCGCTGCGATGCACGGCCGCGGCCATCGCCAGCCACGGATCCAGCGGCGCGACCGGCGCGTCGGAGCCGAGGGCGAGCTCGACGCCGGCCTCCCGCAGGTCGCGGAGGCGGAAGGCCTGCGTGCCGTGGCCGGGCCAGATCGCCTCGGTCGCGTCCCGGTCGTCCAGCAGGTGCGCGGGCTGCACGGAGGCCACCACCCCGAGCGAGGCCATGGCGTCGATGTCGTCGTCGGTGAGCATCTGGGCGTGCTCGATCCTCGCCGCGATCCCCACCTCGGCGATCGCGGCGAGGGCGACCTGCGCGGCGGCGTCCCCGATCGCATGGACGGCGGCGGTCAGGCCGCGCCGACGGGCTTCCGCGAGGGCGTCGCGCAGCGCCTCCGGACCGACGCTGAGCACGCCGTGGCCGGCGTAGCCGTGCCCGTCGGTGTAGGCCTCGCGGGTGTACGCCGAATGGGAGCCGAGCGCCCCGTCGACGATCACCTTCAGCGGCCCCATCGTCACCAGGCCCGACGGATCCAGCGCCGTGTCCGTCGGTCCCGGTGCCGCGGCGAGCTCCTCGGGGTAGACGGCGGTGCGGATGCGCATCCGCGGGCTGCGGTGCGGCCAGGACTCCCAGGGCCTGCCCCACTCCATGTCCACCAGGCCGACGACCCCGCGCTGCAGGGCCTGGCGCTGCAGCATCGCCGCGCCGGTCGCCACGGACTCGGCGACCCCGGGCAGCTCGGGCAGGCGCGGGGCGAGCGCGAACCAGTCCTCCTCGGCGACGATCCCGTCCCGCGGCGGCAGGCCCAGGGCGTGCAGCGCTGCGGAGTTCAGCCAGGCGTGATGGGCGTCGCCGCCGATCAGCACCGTCGGCACCGAGCCGGTCACCTCGTCGAGCGCCGGCACCGTCGGCGGGATCGCGAAGTCGACCAGGCGGTGTCCGAAGCCGATCAGCGCCGCGCCCGCCGCCCCGGTCTCGCGCCGCGCGGCGAGCTCGGCGCGCACCCGCTCCAGGAGCACTCCGACGCTGCCGGCGCCGGTGGTGTCGAGGCGGGCATGGGCCTGGGCGAGCTGCCCGGTGTGCACGTGCTGGTCCCACAGCCCCGGGATCGCGAGCGCACCGTCCGCGTCGAGGACCTCCTCGCCGGCGCGGCGCGGCAGCGACGCACCGACCTCGACGATCACCCCGTCGTCGATCCGCAGGTCCGAGGGGACGGCGGCGTCGAGGGGGAGCACCTGTCTGATCAGCACCGATCCAGCGTAGCCCGCCGCGCCCATGACGACTGTCATGGGGCGGACGTGATCGCGGGGGCTGGGGGCCGGGGGTGCGCGAGGAAAGGGTGGAGACATGACCACGACCACCCTCACGGATGCACTCAGCCTCCGCGGCGTCACTCGCAGCTACGGCGAGGTCCGCGCCCTCGACGGACTCGACCTCGAGATCCGCCCCGGCGAGATCGTCGCGCTGCTCGGCCCGAACGGTGCCGGGAAGTCCACCGCCATGGAGATGATGGTGGGGCTCGCACCCCCGGAGCAGGGCAGCGTCCGCGTGCTCGGCACCGATCCCACCACCGCGACCCGCACCGGACTCATCGGCACGATGCTGCAGGCCGGGGCGCTGCTGCCCGACCAGAGAGTCCGCACCATGCTGAGGATGCTCCACTCCCTGCAGGCGCATCCGATGCCGATGGCCGAGGTGGTCGCCCAGGCCGACATCGCCGAGCTCATGCCGAGGCGGATCAGCGCCCTCTCCGGCGGCCAGTCCCAGCGGGTCCGCTTCGCGATCGCGCTGCTCGGCGACCCGCAGGTGCTGCTGCTGGACGAGCCGACCGTCGGCATGGACATCGGCGCCCGCCGCGCCTTCTGGCAGCAGATGCGCCGGGTCGCCGCGAGCGGCCGCACCGTCGTCTTCGCCACCCACCACCTCGAGGAGGCCGAGCGGGAGGCGGGCCGCGTGGTCGTCATGGACCGCGGCCGCGTCGTCGCCGATGGGACCGGGGCCGAGATCGCCGCCGTCGTGGCCGGGCGGGTGATCACGCTGCGCGGGGTCGCCGCGGAACGGGTCGCGGCGCTGCCCGGGGTGGACAGCGCCGGGGCCGACGAGACCGACGACCGACGGGTCCGCGCCGTGTGCACCGACTCCGACGCCGCGCTCGCCGCGCTGTTCACCGGACCGCTCGCCGGGGATGTGCATGACGTGCTCGTGTCCGCCCCGGGCCTCGAGGAGGCGTTCCTACGGATCACCGAGCACGAGGACGAGGACGAGGACGCCGAGCGATGAGCGCCGCCGACCCCGCCGCCCGCCCCGCCCACGACAGGAGTCCAGCCATGACCGCCCTCGAGCCCCGCACCGCCGCCGCGCCCTCGGCCGCGACCCGCACCCTGCGCTACGCCGCCCACACCACCGCCATGACGCTCACGAACGTCGCCTTCATGGTGTTCACCATCGCGCTGCCGGTGGGGATGTACCTGCTGTTCTCGATGATGTTCGGCGCCGAGGCCGAGGGACAGGCGCGCGGGATGATCATGATCAACATGGCCGCCTACGGCGGGCTCGGCGCCGCGGTCACCGCCGGCACCCAGATCCAGGAGGACCAGCGGAACGGCTTCCTGCGCCAGCTGGTCGTCGCCGGGCTCTCGCCCCGCTCCTTCCTCATCGGCTCCGTGATCGCCGCGAGCGCCGTGATCGTCCCGTGCTCGGCATGGTCCTCCGGGGCGCCGCCGCGATGGCCGGCGGCGTGGTGACGATGATGGCGATGGCGATCTTCGGCGGGCTGTGGATGCCGCTGGAGATGTTCCCGCAGTGGATGCAGGACCTCGGCCGCGCGCTGCCCACCTACTGGATCTCGAGCCTGGGGGAGTGGTCCCTGCAGGGGGCGGAGCTGCCGGTGACGGGCCTGGTCGTGATCGGGGCGTGGACCCTCGTGCTCGGGGCGCTGTGCATGGTGAGCATGTCCCGGGCGGTGGGTCTGCAGCGGCGATGAGGGACGCTGGCACAATGACCGCCATGAGCACCCCCGACGCCCCGGACTGGGGGCGGTGGGCCCGCGACCCCGCCGAGCCGGGGGAGGAGGCCGCCGCCCGGCCCCTCACCCCGCGCGGCGTGCTCCGAGCCGCGCGGGAGTCGGGCGGGCTCGCCTTCTCCCTCCCACCGGTGATGTTCGTGCTGGTCCCGATCGTGGTCGGCTGGATGCAGGCGCCCGGGCCCACGATGGTGCTCGCCACCGCGCTGCTGCTCCTGTACGGGGCGATGTTCGCCGCCACCACCGGGATCGCGCTGTACCCGCGGCGGGTGCGCCTGATCTGGTTCGCGCTGTGCACCGGGATCCTGCTGGTGCTGATCCCGGTGATCGGCCTGAACGTGCTCTACATGGTGATGTTCCAGGCCATGACGCATGTGCTGCTGCTGCCCTGGCGGTGGGCGGTGCCCTCGATGCTGCTGATGAGCCTCGCCGTCATGGCGATCGCGCTCGTGGCCGGTCAGCCGATCGCGGCGGGCTTCGCCGTGATGGGCACGATCATGTCCTGGGGCATCGGGCACGGCATCCGCCAGCAGGTGCTGCAGGAGCAGCTCGAGGCCGCCCACCGCCGCAACGCCGTGCTCGCCGTCGCCGCGGAGCGGGAGCGGATCGGGCGGGACCTCCACGACCTCGTCGGCCACTCCCTGACCTCGCTGACGATCTCCGCCCAGCTCGCCCGGCGCCTGCTGGAGAGCGACCCCGGGGCCGCCCGCGCCCAGCTCGAGCACATCGAGACCACGACTCGCCAGGCGCTCGCCGACGTGCGCGCCACCGCCTCCGGCATGCAGACCGTGCGCGCCGCGACCGAGATCGCCTCCGCCCGCACCGTGCTCGGCACCGTCGGGATACGGGCCGAGGTCCCCACCGCCCTGCCGCCGCTGCACGAGGACCTCGCCGAGCTGTTCGGCTACGTGATCCGCGAAGGGGTCACCAACATCGTGCGCCACTCCCGCGCCACGCGCGCCCGGATCACCGTCGAGGAGGACGCGGTGACTGTCGCCGACGACGGCATCGGCATCCCCCACGGCGCCTCCCGCAGCGGTCTGCAGGGCCTCGAGGCCCGCGTCGTGCTCGCCGGGGGACGGCTCCGGGTCGAGACCTCCGAGACCGGCACCACCCTGAGGGCGACCATGGACCGGGCGGCATGATCCGCGTCGCCGTCGCCGACGACCAGGCCATCCTCCGCGGCGGCCTCGCCGCCCTGCTGCGCCTGGAGCCCGATCTCGAGGTGGTGGGGGAGGCTGCGACCTGCGCCGGGACGCTCGAGATGGTCCGGCAGGCAGAGCCCGACGTGCTGCTGCTGGATGTGCAGATGCCCGCCGGGGCCGACGGCGCACCGGCCGACGGGATCGGCGTGGCCGAGCAGCTGCAGGGCACCGACGGCGCCCCGCGGATCATCGTGCTGACCACCTTCGGCAGAGCCGGCTACCTGCGGCGGACGATGGAGGCCGGGGCCGGCGGGTTCATGGTCAAGGACACCCCGGTCGAACGGCTCGTCGACGCGATCCGTCGCGTCCACCAGGGACTGCGGGTGGTGGACCCCGAGCTCGCCGCGCAGTCCCTCGCCGTCGGCCCGAGCCCCCTGACCGCGAAGGAGACCGAGGTGCTGCAGGCCGCGGCCGTCGGCGGCACCACCGCCGCGATCGCCGGGCGGCTGTTCCTCTCCGAGGGGACGGTGCGCAACCACGTCTCCGCCGCGATCGGGAAGCTGGGGGTCGCGAACCGGGCAGAGGCCGTGAGGACCGCCTCGGACAACGGCTGGATCTGAGCCCCTGCCACGGGTGACGCGTAGTCTGCCGGGGTGGATTCGATCGAGGCCCTGCTCGGCGCGCTGATCGACATCAGCGTGCCCGCCTTCGCGATCGCCTCCATGCTCTCGATGGGGCTGCGCACCCCGCTGCGCGCCTTCCGCGACCAGCTGCGGGACCGGCGCACCGTCCTCGCCGTCCTCGGCGCGAACTTCGTCGTCGTCCCGGCCGTCGGCACCCTGCTCATCTGGCTGATCGCCGGCCTGCTTCCCCACCACACGGGGGAGGGGTTCGTCATCGCGCTGTGCGCGGCCGGCGCCCCGTTCGTGCTGCAGCTCGGGGCGATGGCCCGCATCCCCTACGGCGAGACCGCGGGGCCGATGGCGGTGCTGCTGCTGGGATCGATCGCTTTCATGCCGCTGGTGGTGCCCTTCCTGCTGCGGGACGTCGAGGTGCACGGCTGGTCCGTCGCCCAGCTGCTGCTGGGCACGATGCTCTCCCCGATGATCGCCGGCATCGTCGTCGCCGCGGTCTGGCCGGGACGCGCCGATCTCTTCGCCCGGATCGCGGGAGGCGTCGCCGCGGTCTCGGCGGTGCTGATGTTCCTCTCCGGCTTCGGCGCGAACTCCGGCCTCGTGCTGGACCTGCTGCTCTCCCCGGTGCTCCTCGTCGCCGCGGGTCTCGTCGCCCTCGCCTTCGTGGCGGGCCGCTTCGCCGGCGACCTCGCCGGGGACACCCTCACCGTCCCCGACGGTCCCGCGATCCTCACCAGCCAGCGCAACATCGCCGCCGCGCTGCTGGTCGCGCGCACCGGGGCGGAGGGCAGCGAGCAGACCGGCTCGATCGTCGTCGCGATCCTGCTGCTGAGCGCTGTCGGCTTCGTGATGCTCGTGCCCTATGCGCTCGCCGCCGGCTGCGTCCGTCGACGCCGGGCGGGGGAGCGGGCCACGCTCGGGGTGCTGCTGGGGATCGTCGGACCGAAGGACGAGTGAGCAGGCACGAGGGAGCCGGCCGGTTCGCTCAGGGCGTCGCGCCCGGGTGTGGCGGCTCATGGACCGCGCCGCGCCGCCTCCGTAAGGTGGTGGGACGTGGCATCCCTCCTGCGCATCGTGCGCTTCACCCGTGCTCTCGCCCCGCTGTACGCCGCGATCATCCTCTGCTCGGTGCTCACCGCGGCGGCGGCGCTGGCCGTCCCCTTCCTGATCGGCCATGCGACCGACACGGTCGCCGGGGCCGTCGGCGGGCAGACCCCCACCTCCGCCGCCGTCCGCGCCGTGGTGCTGATCGCGGCCGCGGTGCTGGCCGCGGAGCTGTTCAACACCGTCGTGTCGAACATCGGCGGCTGGTTCGGCGACGTGATGAGCAACCGGATGCGCACGATCCTCTCGGTGCGCTACTACGACAAGCTCCTCCACCTGCCCCAGCGCTGGTTCGACGGGGAGATCACCGGCACGATCGTGGCGCGGCTGAACCGCTCGATCACCGAGATCACGAACTTCGCGAAGATGATGTCGAACTCCTTCGCGTCGATGCTGATCACCACGGTCGCGGTGCTCGCGATCAGCGCCTGGTACGCCTGGCCGCTGACCGTGCTGCTGCTGATCGTGTTCCCGCTGTACGTGTGGCTGACCTCGCTCACCTCCGTGAAGTGGCAGCGGCTCGAGGGGGAGAAGAACGAGCAGGTCGACATCGCCTCCGGCCGCTTCGCCGAGGTCGTCGGCCAGATCCGGGTCGTGAAGTCCTTCGTGCGCGAGCGCTCGGAGCTCGAGGACTTCCGTCGGCGCTTCTGGTCCACCGACGCCACCACCCGCGCCCAGTCCACGCACTGGCACCGCATGGACGTGATCCGCCGCGCGGTGCTGAACCTCGTGTTCTTCGGCATCTACGTGATCATCTTCGTGCGCACGGTCCAGGGCGCCTTCACACTCGGCGAGATGGTGCTGCTGGTGCAGCTGATGAGCATGGCCAAGGCCCCGGTGGAGTCGATGAGCTGGGTGATCGACTCCTCCCAGCGCGCCATCGCCGGGTCCAAGGACTACTTCCGGGTGATGGGGACCGCGGTCGACCCGCGCACCGCCGCGATGCTCGCCCGGGCCGAGGACGACGTGCCGCCGCCGGCGATCGAGCCGGTGCCCGGCGCCCCGGTGGTCCGCTTCCGGGACGTGTCCTTCGCCTACGAGGACGGCGAGGACGTGCTGCACGGGATCGACTTCTCCGTCGCCCGCGGGGAGAAGGTCGCGCTGGTCGGCGAGTCCGGCGGCGGGAAGTCCACGATCGTGAACCTGCTGCTGGGCCTGTACGAGCCGCGCGCGGGCGAGATCGAGGTGGTGGGACGCACCAGCACCGAGCTGCCGTTGGACGAGCTGCGCTCCCGCATCGGCGTCGTCTTCCAGGACGCCTCCCTGTTCTCCGGCACCCTGCGGGAGAACATCGCCTACGGCCGACCCGGCGCGAGCGACGAGGAGGTCGCCGACGCGGCCCGCCGCGCCAACGCCGACGGCTTCGTGCGCCGCTTCCCCGGCGGCTACGAGCAGGTGATCGGCGAGCGGGGGCTGAAGCTCTCCGGCGGGCAGCGCCAGCGCATCGCGGTGGCGCGCGCGATCCTCAAGGACGCGCCGGTGCTCGTGCTCGACGAGGCGACCTCGGCCCTGGACACGAAGGCGGAGCGGCAGGTGCAGAAGGGCCTGGACGAGCTGATGGAGGGCCGCACCTCCCTGATCATCGCCCACCGCCTGTCGACCATCGCGGCCGTGGACCGGATCATCACCCTCGAGGACGGGCGGATCGACGAGATCGGCACCCCCGCCGAGCTCGCCGCCTCCGGCGGGATCTACGCCCAGCTGCTGGACCTGCAGAACAGCGGCGACCGCAAGCGCCTGGCACGGTTCGACATCACCGGCTGAGCAGCCGCGGCAGCACCCGCACCAGCACCACCATCCCGATCAGCTCGACGAGGGTCTGGGCGACCACGGCCGCCGGGGCGAGCGGGATCGGCATCGCGAGCGCCAGCGGCAGCACCACGAGCGAGTTGCGGGTCGCGCCGGAGAAGGCCACGGCGGTCGCGGTGGGGGCGTCCAGGCGCAGCAGGCGCGCGATCAGCAGGCCTGCTCCCGTGGCGAGCACGAGGAAGCCGGCGTACACCGGCACCAGGGCGAGCAGCGCGCCGCCCGCGCCGAGCACCCGCGGGGTCTGCGAGGCGGTGACCGCGAGCAGCACCAGGATCATCAGCGGCACCATCGCCGGGGCGAGGTCGAGGCGGGGGACCAGGCGCTGCAGCAGCGCGGCGGCCAGCAGCGGCAGGAGCACCAGCAGAACGAGCGCCCGCACGAACGGGGCGGGGTCGATCGCGGACGACGCCGCGCCGCCCCCCAGCAGCGGCACCAGCACCGGCAGGGCGAGGATCTGCCCCAGCATCAGCAGGGGCGTGGCGGCCAGGAGCTTCTCGTGCGCCCCGCGGGCGAGCGCCGTGAACACCACGACGTAGTCGATGCACGGGGCGAGCAGCACCAGCAGCGCGCCGAGGAGCAGATCGGGCGAGCCGGCGAGCGGGCGGGTCAGGGCCCAGACGATCACGGGGACCACCAGGAGGTTCACCGCCAGCAGCGCGAGCAGGAAGCGGGGGCCCGCGAGGTCGGCGCCCAGGCGGGTGAGGGGGATGCCGTGGAAGGTCACCAGCAGCAGCGCGGCGATCGCGGGTTCGACGGCGAGCTCGAGGGCAGGGGCGGTGCCCGGCGCCGCGACACCGAGCAGGACCCCGGCCGCGATCGCGGCGAGATAGAGGGGGACCTGGCGGCGCTCGAGCAGCTGCAGCAGGTCCATGCGGGGAACTGTATCCGGGCCCTCAGCGGGCGCCCGGGGACGGGCGGTAGCATGGCCGCGATCACAACTTCGGGGGCGACGAAGGAGCTCACATGGGATTCATCCAGGCATTCAAGGGCGCGGTCGGCGGCATGCTCGCCGATCAGTGGAAGGACTTCCTCACCGTCCCCAGCGGGCTGCCGCAGACGGCGGCGCTGTTCCCGGCGGTCCCGCAGGGCACCAACGCCGGCCGCGGCTCGAACACCCGCGGCTCCGAGAACGTCATCACCAACGGCTCGAAGATCCTCGTGCCCCAGGGGTACGGGCTGATCACCGTGGTCGACGGCCGCGCGACCGGCCTGATCACCGAGGCCGGCGGCTACGAGTTCAACGACTCCTCCCCGGACGCCCGCTCCGTCTTCGCGGGCGACGACCTCCTCGCCTCGACCGTCGGCACCTCCTGGGAGCGCTTCAAGTACGGCGGCCGCCCCTCCTCGCAGCAGCTCGCCTTCTACGTCAGCCTCAAGGAGATCCCCGACAACCGCTTCGGCACCCAGTCGGAGATCTACTGGGACGACGCCTACCTCAACGCGCAGGTCGGCGCGATCACGCGCGGCTCCTACACGCTGCGGATCATCGACCCGCTGCTGTTCGTGCACAACTTCGTGCCCGCCTCGTACATCTCCGCGAACGCGCCCGTGTTCGACTTCTCCGACCCCGACAACGCGGCCGGGAACCAGATGTTCCAGGAGGTCGTCGGCTCGCTCGCCCAGGCGTTCTCCCGCTACACGAACGATCCCGACAAGGGCAACCGCATCTCCCGCATCCAGGGCGACTCGGTCGGCTTCGCCCAGTCGCTCTCGGCCGCGGTCGAGGAGGGCTACCGCTGGTCCAGCGACCGCGGCCTCGCGATCGTGAAGACCGCGATCGTCTCGATCGAGTACGACCAGCGCACCCGCGAGCTGCTGGCCGACGTGCAGAAGGCCGACGCGCTCTCCGGCGCCCGCTCGCAGTCCTTCATGAACCAGGCCGCGGCGCGCGGCGTGCAGGCCGCGGGCGAGAACGGCGGCGGCGCGGGACTGGCGATGTTCGGGGCGGGCATGGGCGCCGCCGGCGGCATGGTCAACCCCGTCCAGCCGTGGGCGCCGCCCGGCCAGCAGGGCGCCCCGCAGCAGCAGGCCGCTCCCGCGCAGGAGGACCCCGTCGCGAAGCTCGCCCAGTACAAGCAGATGCTGGAGCAGGGGCTGATCAGCGAGGAGGACTACGAGGCGGCGAAGAAGGCCGCGCTCGGCCTCTGAGCCGCGCCCGCACTCCCGGAGCACTCTCTCGATGACCTCACCCCCTCCGCAGGATCCGCAGGGCCCGCCGTGGGCGCGCCC
>NZ_KV788769.1:0-9344 GCF_001807385.1 Brachybacterium sp. HMSC06H03
GGGCGTCGGCGGCGCCCGCGCCGACGCCGGGCGCGGAGCCGGCGGCGCCGGCCTCGAAGAGGGTGCTCATCACGCGATGTCTCCTTCGTCGGCGAGCTGGGAGTCGGTGGTGCGGGCGCCGGCGGCGACGGCCTCACGGGCGGCCTCGGCGGTGTAGCCGGCCATCATCAGGCCCAGCACGTCGCGGTCCTCGTCGCCGGGGACGATGCCGAGGATGCGGCCGCGGTACATCACGGCGATGCGGTCGGCGAGCTGGGTGACCTCGTCGAGCTCGGTCGAGACGATCACGACGGGGGTGCCCTTGTCGCGCTCGTCGAGGATGCGGCGGTGGAGGAACTCGATCGAGCCGACGTCCACGCCGCGGGTGGGCTGGGAGGCGATCAGGAGCGCCAGCTCGCGGTTCAGCGCACGGGCCATGACGATCTTCTGCTGGTTGCCGCCGGACAGCGTGGACGCGGCCGATGCCGCCGATCCGGTGCGGATGTCGAACTCCGGGATCAGCTTCCTCGCGTTCTCGGCGATGGCCTTCAGCGACATCGACACCGCCGTGCCGAAGGGGGTGCGGTCGTGCTGGTCCAGCACGAGGTTCTCGGCGACGGAGAAGTCCGCGACCAGCGCGTCGTGGGTGCGGTCCTCGGGGACGAAGCCGACGCCGGCGTCGAGGATCTGCTTGGTGGAGCGGCCCACCAGCTCGCTCCCCTCGAGGCGGGCGGAGCCGGCGACGGTGTCCTGCAGGCCCAGCAGCGCCTCGGTGAGCTCGGTCTGGCCGTTGCCCTGGACCCCGGCGATGCCGAGGACCTCCCCGTGTCGCACCTCGAAGGAGACGCCGTCGAGGGTGCGGGTGCCGGCCTCGTCGGTGACGCGGAGGTCCTCCACCTCGAGGGCGATCTCGCCGGGCGCGGCGGGCGCCTTCTCCTGAGCGAGGGAGACCTGGCGGCCGACCATCAGGGAGGCGAGCTCGGCCTGGTCGGCCGATGGATCGGCCTCGCCGACCACCTTCCCGCGCCGGATCACGGTGATCCGGTCGGAGACGGCCTTGACCTCGCGGAGCTTGTGGGTGATGAAGACGATCGAGGTTCCCTCGTCGCGCAGCTGGCGCATGATCGTCATCAGCTCGTCGGTCTCGTGCGGGGTGAGCACGGCGGTGGGCTCGTCCAGCACGAGCACCTCGGCGCGGCGGCTGAGGGCCTTGATGATCTCGACGCGCTGCTGGGCGCCGACGGGGAGGTCCTCGACCAGCGCGTCGGGGTCGAGGTCGAAGCCGAAGCGAGCGGAGATCTCGCGCACGAGCTTGCGGGCGGCGGCGAGGTCCAGGAGGCCGCCGCGGGTGGGCTCGTTGCCCAGCACCATGTTCTCGGCGACGGTGAAGACGGGAACGAGCATGAAGTGCTGGTGGACCATGCCGATGCCGGCCGCCATCGCGTCGCCCGGGTCGGAGAAGCTGACGGGGCGATCGTCCAGGAGGATCTGGCCGCCGTCGGGGCGGTACAGCCCGTACAGCACGTTCATCAGGGTGGACTTGCCCGCGCCGTTCTCCCCCAGCAGGGAGTGGATCTCCCCCGGTTCGACGACCAGGTCGATCGCATCGTTGGCCACGAAGGACCCGAAGGTCTTCGTGATGCCGCGCAGTTCGAGCTTCACAGCACTCGCTTCCGTCGGTGCCGGCCGAGCTGCTCGGCCGTGCGGTGTGGGACATGGGACGCGGTCCCCGCCCTCGGGGCGGGGACCGCGCTCATGACGGGGCTCAGGCGCCCGCGGGCGAGGCCTCGGACTCGACGACGACCGTGCCGTCGATGATCTCCTGCGTGAGGGCGTCGATCTCCTCGCTGAGCTCGGCGGGGACATCATCCTCGAAGTCGTGGAAGGGTGCCAGGCCCACGCCGCCGTTCTCGAGGGTGCCGACGTACGGGGTCGCGTCGTACTCGCCGCCGGCCGCACCGGTGATGACGTCCTCGACGCCCACGGTCATCTCCTTCATGACGGAGGTGAGGATCGTGGACTGCGCCTCGGGGTCGGCGGAGTTGGTCTCGTAGCCGTCGGCGTCGACCCAGATCACCTTGCGGTCCTCGCCCTCCTTGGCGGAGGCGAGGGTGCCGGCGCCGACGGGACCGGCGACCGGCATGACGATGTCGGCGCCCGCGTTGTAGAACTCGTCCGAGACGGCCTTGCCCTTGGACTGGTCCTCGAAGGTGCCGACGATGGAACCCTGCTGGGACTCCTTGTTCCAGCCGAGCACCTCGACCTCGGTGCCGTGGGTCTCGTTGTAGTGGGCGACGCCGTCGGCGTAGCCGTCCATGAAGATGGTGACGGTGGGGATGTCCATGCCGCCGTAGGTGGCGACCTTGCCGGTCTCGGTCATGCCGGCGGCGAGGTAGCCGGCGAGGAACGCGGCCTGGGCGGTGTCGAACTCGAGGGGCTTGACGTTCTCGAGCTCGATCGGGTTGCCGTCGGCGTCCTGGGCGGTGGAGTCGACGATGGCGAAGTCGGTGCCCTCGTTGGCCTGGGCGGCGGTGCCGGTGGCGGGGGCGAGGAGGAAGCCGACCGTGATGATCAGGTCGCAGCCCTCGGTGACCATGTTGTTGATGTTCGGGGCGAAGTCGGAGTCGGTGGTGGACTCGGCGGTCTGCTGCTGGATGCCGAGGTTCTTCTCGGCATTCAGCAGGCCGTTGTAGCTGGACTCGTTGAAGGACTTGTCGTCCCAGCCGCCGGAGTCCGAGACCATGCAGGCCTTGTAGTCGCTCGCGGCGCCGCCGCCGGCGTCGCTGCCGCCGCCGGACGTCTCCTCCGGGGCGCTGCCGCAGGCGGCGAGGGTGAGAGCCCCGGCGCCGGCGAGGGCGAGGGCACGCGTGATGCTCTTCATGGGTGGTTCCTCCGGTGGGAGTGCGAGGGGCCGGGAGCGCCCCGAGGGTCCGGGCGACGTCGCTGTCGCGGTGCGATTGGACGATAGCCCTGCCGGACGCATGGTGAGCACGGGTTGAGCGTTCAGCCCCGAACCGTTATGAAATCGACGCGGAGGTGGCGCCGGGGTGAACTCCGGCGGCCTCCGGGGTCAGGCGGCCTGCAGGTCCCGCTGCACGCACGCGGCGGCGAGCACGCTCGCCCCGATGCCGATCGCGCGCTCGTCGATCATGAGGTCGCCCATGTGGAGGTCGTAGGTGCGTCCGCCGGGGGTGCGGGTGCCGAGGCGGGCGAGCGCCCCGGGCACCTTCTCGAGGTACCAGGCGAAGTCCTCGCCGCCGAGGGACTGGGCCGTGGGGTCGAGGTTCTCCCGCCCGAGCACCCCGCGCACCGCGGCGGCGAGCACCTCGACGCTCTCGGGGCTGTTGGAGACCGGCGGCACCCCGCGGTCGTGGGTGACCCGCGCCTCGACTCCCCAGGGGCGCACGAGATCGGCCAGGACCTCCTCGAGCAGCTGCTCGGCCCGGTCCCAGGCCTCGTGATCCAGGCAGCGCAGGGTGCCCTCGAGGGTGCCGGCGCTGGGGATCGCGTTGAAGGCGGAGCCGGCGTGGATCGAGCCCCAGGTGAGGTTCACGCCGGAGCGCGGGTCCATGCGCCGCGTCAGCGCGGCCGGCAGCTGCGTCGCGATCGAGCCGAGCGCGTAGACGAGGTCCTGGGTGAGATGGGGGCGGGAGGTGTGTCCGCCCGCGCCGCGCACCTGGATCCGCACCGGATCGGTGGCCGAGGTGATCGGGCCGGACTTCAGGCCCACGTGGCCCACGTCCACGCCCGGGTCGCAGTGCAGGGCGAGGATCGAGTCGACGCCGTCCAGGACGTCCTGCCCGATCAGCTCGAGCGCGCCGCAGGGATGCATCTCCTCGGCGGGCTGGAACACCAGGCGCACGCCGCGGCGCAGCGCGCCCTCCTCGGCCACCCGCACCAGCGCGGTCGCCGCGCCGAGCACGGCGCTCATGTGCACGTCGTGGCCGCAGGCGTGGGAGACGCCCTCGACGACGGAGCGGTAGGGGACGGTGCTGAGCTCGGGGATCCCGAGCGCGTCCATGTCCGCCCGCAGCCCCATCAGCTCCAGCGACGGGTCTGCGCCGGGGATGTCGCAGATCAGGCCGGTGGCGGCCATGCGCTTCGGCGCGAGCCCGAGGGCGGTGAGCTGCTCGGCGATGAAGTCGGTGGTGGCGTGCTCCTGGTGGGAGAGCTCGGGGTGGCGGTGGAGGTGGCGGCGCACCTCGCGCAGGGCGTCGCCGCGCTCGGCGACGGTGCGGGCGATCAGCCCCTCCGGTCCGAGCATCGCCCGCTGCTGCGAGGTCCCGACCAGCGTCTGCTGCGACTGCTCCACGCGTCCGCTCCTGTCCTTTCCTGTCCTCGACCGCCCTGACCGCCGTTCGCCTCCTGCGGCGATGCGGGTCCGGCGGTGCGGGTCAGCGCAGCCGGCCCAGCCCCTGCTCGTCGAGCCGGCCGACGAGCTGCTGGAGGGCCTGCGCCTTCTCGTCGGCGAGCACCAGCAGCGCGTCCTCGGTGTCGACGATGCTGACGCCCTCGAGCCCGACCAGGGCGATGTGGCGATCCGTGGAACCGTACACCGTGGCCCGGGAGGAGAGCGCATCGACGCTCGCGCTTCCCACCACATGGACCTCGGTGCCGTCCTCGCCGCGGCGCACCTCGCCCTCGCGCTCGCGGAGCTGGCGGGCGAGCGCCGCGAAGTCGCCGACATCGTCCCAGTCGAACTCCGCCGGGACCACCGCGACCCTCCCCTGCGCGGCGAGCGGCTCGGCGAGGGCGTGGTCGATCGCGATCGCGGTCATCGTGGGCCAGACGCGCTCGAGCACCTCCTGCTCCTCGGCGCCGCCGTGCGCGGCTGCGATCTCGCGCGCCCCGGCGGCGAGGGCGGGGATCTGGACGGCGAGCTCGTCGAGCAGCACCGAGGCGCGCACCACGAACATGCCGGCGTTCCAGCGCAGGCCCGCGTCGACGAAGGCCTCGGCCCGCTCGCGGTCGGGCTTCTCGACGAAGCGCACGACGGGCTCGGCACCGACGGCGCGCAGGCGCGCGGAGAGCGCGGGGTCCGCTCCCCCGTCGCCCGCGGACTCGATGTAGCCGAAGCCGGTCGACGGCGAGGTGGGGGCGATGCCGAGGGTGACGAGGAGGCCGAGCTCGGCGGCGTCCCGGGCGGCGGTGACGGCGCGGGCGAAGGCGGCCTCGTCCTCGATGAGGTGGTCGGCGGCGAAGGAGCCGATCACGGCCGCCGGCGACTCGCGCTCCACGTGCGCGGCCGCGAGCGCGATCGCGGGCATGGAGTTGCGGGCCGAGGGCTCCGCGAGGATGCGCACGTCCTCGTCGAGCTGCTCGCGCACCGCTGCGACGTGAGCGCGGCCCGTGACGACGATCGGGGGCCGGTCCGCGAGGGGCGCGAGGCGGTCGAGTGTTAGCTGGAGCAGGGAGCGGCCCTGCCCGGTGAGGTCCAGCAGGAACTTGGGTCGGGCGCGACGTGAGAGCGGCCACAGTCTGGTGCCGGAGCCTCCGGCGGGCACCACGGGGACGAAGGGGGCTTCAGGCATGAAGCCAGCGTATCCAGCCTTCGACGGGCCCCTGGGCACCGCCCGCCGACGCGGCCGGGGCGGGCCCGCCCGCCTCCTGCCTGGTGCTACGCTGAACCTGCCCCTGTCGGGGGCGATGATGATGTCGCCGTGTCGCGAAACGGCCGCCCGAGGGCGCCGAGCGCTGCAACGGCCGCGGGGACCTCGGTCCCCGGGGTCCCGCGCCGCGCGCCGCGGAGCACCGTCGAGCTCCCGGCGACATACCGACGCTTCTGGAGGAACTCCGTGACTTCCGCCCAATCCGGGACGCTCTATCGCGGACGCGAGGGCATGTGGTCCTGGGTCGCCCACCGCATCTCAGGAATGGCGATCTTCCTGTTCCTGCTCGTGCACGTCCTGGACACCGCGCTCGTGCGCGTCTCGCCCGAGGCGTACAACGAGGTCATCGGCCACTACAAGACCGTCGTCTTCGGCCTCGGCGAGGTCGGCCTGGTCGGCGCCGTGCTCTTCCACGCGCTCAACGGCCTGCGCATCATCCTCGTGGACTTCTGGTCCAAGGGGACCGTGCACCAGCGCAAGCTCTTCTGGGGCGTCGTGATCGTGTGGGCCGTCCTGATGGCCGGCTTCCTCCCCCGCCACCTCATGCACATGTTCGGAGCGTGATCCCCATGTCGACCTCCACCACCTCGATCCCGGATCCCTCCACGCGCTACCGCCGCACCGGGCAGCGCGGTCTGAACGCCGAGATGCTCTCGTGGATGTTCATGCGCGGCTCCGGCGCGCTGCTGGTCATCCTCGTCTTCGGCCACCTCTTCGTGAACCTGTGGCTCGGCGACGGCGTCAAGGGCATCGACTTCGCCTTCGTCGGCGGCAAGTGGTCCTCCCCCTTCTGGCAGGTCTGGGACCTGCTGATGCTTTGGCTGGGCCTCATCCACGGCGGCAACGGCGTGCGCACGATCATCAACGACTACTCCCGTGGCGACCGCACCCGCATGGTCCTCAAGGCCCTGCTGTACTTCGCGGTCGTCGTCACGATCGTGCTGGGCACCCTGGTGATCTTCACCTTCGATCCCTGCCCCGTCGGCGCCGAACCGAGCCTGCTGCCCTCCTTCTGCGAGGGCTGACGCCCCCGGGGCGGCCGGACCCCGGCCGCCCCTCCCCTTCCTCACGCACTTCACGGTCTTCCCGGAACGGAGCAGTCACCCGACATGCAGACCCATAACTACGACGTGGTGATCGTCGGCGCCGGCGGCGCCGGGATGCGCGCGGCGCTGGAGTCCTCCAAGCGCGCCCGCACCGCGGTCGTCACCAAGCTCTATCCCACGCGCTCCCACACCGGCGCGGCGCAGGGCGGCATGTGCGCGGCCCTCGCCAACGTCGAGGAGGACAACTGGGAGTGGCACACCTACGACACCGTCAAGGGCGGCGACTACCTGGTGGACCAGGACGCCGCCGAGGTCATGGCCAAGGAGGCCATCGACGCGGTGCTCGACCTGGAGAAGATGGGCCTGCCCTTCAACCGCACCCCCGAGGGACGCATCGACCAGCGCCGCTTCGGCGGGCACACCCGTGAGCACGGCGAGGCACCCGTGCGCCGCGCCTGCTACGCCGCGGACCGCACCGGCCACATGATCCTCCAGACCCTCTACCAGAACTGCGTGAAGCAGCAGGTGGAGTTCTTCAACGAGTACTACGTGCTCGACGTGCTGATGACCGGCGATCCCCGCTCCGACGAGGGCGTGCGCGCCTCCGGCGTGGTCACCTACGAGCTCGCCACCGGCGAGATCCACGTCTTCCGAGCGAAGTCGGTCGTGTTCGCCTCCGGCGGCTTCGGCAAGATCTTCAAGACCACCTCGAACGCCCACACCCTCACCGGCGACGGCCCCGCGATGGCGTTCCGCCGCGGCATCCCGCTGGAGGACATGGAGTTCTTCCAGTTCCACCCGACGGGCCTCGCGGGCCTCGGCATCCTGCTGTCGGAGGCGGCGCGCGGCGAGGGCGGCATCCTGCGCAACAGCGAGATGGAGCGCTTCATGGAGCGCTACGCCCCGACGCTGAAGGACCTCGCCCCCCGTGACGTGGTCGCCCGCGCGATGGCCAACGAGGTGCGCGAGGGCCGCGGCGCCGGCCCGAACAAGGACTACGTCTACCTCGACCTCACCCACCTCGAGCCCGCGCACATCGACGCGAAGCTCCCGGACATCACCGAGTTCGCGCGCACCTACCTGGGCGTGGAGCCGTACACCGAGCCGGTGCCGGTCTTCCCGACCGCGCACTACGGCATGGGCGGTATCCCCACGAACATCCGCGGCGAGGTCCTCGCCAACGCGACCGACGTGATCCCCGGCCTGTACGCGGCCGGCGAGACCGCGTGCGTGTCCGTGCACGGCGGCAACCGCCTGGGCACCAACTCGCTGCTGGACATCAACGTCTTCGGGCGCCGCGCCGGCATCGCCGCCGCGGAGCACGCCGCGGAGGTCGACCTGCCCGAGCTGCCCGAGGGAGTGGAGACCCCCACCGTCGAGCTGCTCGAGCGCCTGCGCGACCGGCCCGCGACCGAGGACCGCATCGCGAACATCCGCATCGATCTGCAGGAGCTCATGGACGCCAACGTCCAGGTGTTCCGCACCGAGGAGACCTGCCGCACGGCGCTGGCCGGCATCAAGGACCTCAAGAAGCGCTACGAGACGGTCGCGATCCAGGACAAGGGCCGCCGCTACAACCTGGACCTGATGGAGGCCGTGGAGCTCGGCTTCCTGCTCGACCTGGCCGAGATCGTGGCGCTCGGCGCGCTGAACCGCAAGGAGTCCCGCGGCGGCCACTTCCGCGAGGACTTCGAGAAGCGCGACGACGTCAACTACCTCGAGCACACCATGGCCTACCGCACCCTTCCGGGTGAGGAGGGCGTCGAGGGCACCCCGATCCGTCTGGGCACCAAGCCCGTCGTGATCACCCGCTACGAGCCGAAGGAGCGCACGTTCTGATGACTGCCGTCGCCGAGAAGCCCCAGGCCGAGTCCGATGCCGGTGCGGTCCCCTCGTTCGAGGTGACGCTGCGCATCGCACGCTTCACCCCGGAGGACGACAAGGGCGTCCACTGGCAGGACTTCACCGTCACGATGCATGGCACCGACCGTGTGCTCGACGCCCTGCACGAGATCAAGTGGCACGTGGACGGCTCGCTGACCTTCCGCCGCTCCTGCGCCCACGGCGTCTGCGGCTCGGACGCGATGCGGATCAACGGCCGCAACCGTCTGGCCTGCAAGACGCTCCTGAAGGACCTCGACATCACGAAGCCCATCACGGTCGAGCCGATCAAGGGCCTGCCGGTGGAGAAGGACCTCATCGTGGACATGGAGCCGTTCTTCGACTCCTACAAGGAGGTCATGCCGTTCCTGGTCGCGGGCGGTCAGGAGCCCAGCCGCGAGCGACTGCAGTCCGCGGAGCAGCGCGAGCGCTTCGACGACACCACCAAGTGCATCCTCTGCGCCGCGTGCACCTCGTCCTGCCCCGTGTTCTGGACCGACGGGCAGTACTTCGGCCCGGCCGCGATCGTGAACGCGCACCGCTTCATCTTCGACTCGCGCGACGACGCGGGCGAGCAGCGTCTGGAGATCCTGAACTCCAAGGAGGGCGTGTGGCGCTGCCGCACCACCTTCAACTGCACCGAGGCGTGCCCGCGCGGCATCCAGGTGACCAAGGCGATCGCCGAGGTGAAGCAGGCCGTGATCCGCGGCCGCGTCTGATCGCTCCCCTCCGCCGGTCACCGGCCGGCGCAGCTCCTCGACGGGACCCCTCCGCTGCGGCGGAGGGGCCCCGTCGTCAACGGCGGGCGCGCCGCCCGGGGCCCACCCGC
>NZ_KV788770.1:0-1765 GCF_001807385.1 Brachybacterium sp. HMSC06H03
ATCCGCGGCACCAGCAAGCCTCACACTGAGGTCACGCTATCGGCCGGTCCGTCCGCGACGATCCCTCCCACGGCGGGCGGGACCTCGACCTTCGTCGGTGCTCGGCCGCGGCGGAGCCTCGGTCGAACCGGGATCGAGCCGTCGTCGAAGGCGCAGGCAGTCGTGGAGGAGAGTGGCAGTCGCGGAGCAGAGCGAGGCGGTGACTAGGATGCCGGTGAGTCACCGTGGCTCGAACGGAAGGAGCCCCATGTCGAATCCGCGCCCCGCCCCCGGGGGCCCGGGTCTCGCCCCCGAGGTCCAGGAGATCCCGATCGGAGTGCGCCGGGCCGCGTCATGGTCGTGGCGACTGCTCGTGATCGTCGCCGCCGGCGCGCTGCTGCTGTTGGGGCTCACCCAGGTCACGACCATCGTGATCCCCGTGCTCATCGCGATCCTGCTCGCCGCTCTGCTCCAGCCCGTGGTCAGGATCCTCACCCGCTACACCTTCCTGGGCCGTGCCGCCTCCAGCGGCATCGCTCTGCTGGGCCTGCTGCTCGTGATCGCCGGGATGTTCACCCTCGCCGGGCGGCAGCTGATCGCCCAGTGGGACGACATCCAGAGCCGCGCGGTGCAGGGGTTCCAGGCACTGCTGGAATGGGTGCAGAGCACGTTCCAGATCGACACCCCGATGATCGACTCCGCCCTTCAGGAGGGCCTCGAGCAGCTCCAGCAGTACTCGGGCCAGCTGGTCAGCGGCGCGGTCACCACGGCCACGACGCTCGGCAACATCGGCACCGGCCTCATCGTCGCCCTGTTCACCCTGTTCTTCGTGCTCTCCGGTGGAACCGGGATCTGGCGCTGGACCGTGGGCCTGCTGCCGCCCGCCGCCCGCGTGCCCACCCACGAGGCGTTCCGTCGCGGGTGGAAGGCGCTGTCGGCCTATGTGCGCACGCAGGTGCTGGTCGCCGCGGTCGACGCGACTGGCATCGCGATCGGCATGGTCGCGCTGAGCCTGGGCTCCTATGCGGTGCCGATCTGGCTGCTGGTGTTCCTGTTCAGCTTCATCCCGCTGGTCGGCGCGATCGCGTCCGGTGCGATCGCCGTGGTGCTGGTGCTGGTGCTGAACGGCTGGGTCGGCGCGCTGATCATGCTCGCCATCGTGCTCGCGGTGCAGCAGATCGAGGGCAACGTCCTCCAGCCCTTCATCATGGGCAAGGCCGTCGAGATCCACCCCCTCGGCGTGTTCCTCGGCGTGGCCGCCGGCGCGATGATCGCCGGGATCGCCGGAGCGCTGTTCGCGATCCCGCTGATCGCCTTCGTCAACGCGACGCTGCTGTACGTGGTGGGCCGGGATCCGAGTCCCGAGCTCGGCCACGACAGGGCCAGCGCCGAGCACTTCGCGGCGCTCGGCGCCGGCGTGCCCGCGCACCAGCTGGCCGAGGCCTCCTCGGACTCCGAAGCGCAGCGGGCGTCGGCCGACGAGGACTCCTCGGCGGACCTGGCGATGCTCGGCACCGTTCCCGCCGCCGAGCGCCGGAGCGCGACGGAGGGCGGCGCGACGCCCACGGGGACTGGCGCGCACGCCGCCGAGGGGACGGACGTGCAGGACGCCGGCGCGGCTGGCGCTCCCCCCGCCGGCGCGCCCGGGACGACTGCTCCCCGGGCCTCGACCGACCGGGTGGACGGTGCGTCGGCCGAGCCGCCCGCTCCGCGTCACCGCGCGGACGACGAGCGGGACTGACCCCGCTCGCGGCGCGAGAGAGCCCCTTCCGGCAGCTGCCGGAAG
>NZ_KV788771.1:0-1767 GCF_001807385.1 Brachybacterium sp. HMSC06H03
CGGCCGGCTCGAGACCGCCGTCGGCACCCGCCGCGTCACCCCGCGCGAGGTCCCCTCCGGCGCCGGCGCCGAGGAGGGCCTGGTCCCCGCCGTGGACCGCGAGACCCAGCTCGCGCGGCTCCGTTCGGTGCGCAGCCTCTTCGGCTGAGCGGTCCCCGGGGGTCGACGCCCCGCCGCACGCTCCGACGAAGGGGCCCGCGCCGCTGCGCGGGCCCCTTCCTCGTGCGGTCAGCCGCGGCGCCCGCGGTTCCGCAGCGCCGCCCCGCCGGCCACGAGCGCGACGAGCACCACGACGACGAGCACGAGCGTGCCCGCGGACTGCTGATCGGCGAGCGCGTCGGCCCGCCAGGTGCGGCCGGTCGCCCCGAACCAGCTCGCCGCCAGCAGCCGCTCCGTGCTGCGCAGCGCGATCCCCCCGGCAGCGCCCAGCAGCAGCGGGACCGCCGCGACCCAGGCCCGCCTCGGCGGGGACGCGAGCCGCACGGCGAGCGCGATCAGCGCACCGGCGGCGAGGGCGAGCAGCTGCAGCGCGAGATGGGCGGCGTGGCTGTCCAGGGCGGCGCGGAGCAGCGGCGGGCTGATGTAGCAGGCGGCGAGCAGCAGCGGCCCGGCCGCGGCGAGCAGCGCCGCGAGCGGCCAGCGCCCCTCCAGCATGGTGCGCAGACGCGGCGGAATCGTCATCGCGCAGCCCAGCAGCACCCCGGCGGGCACGAGCAGCAGCACGTGCTGGAGGACGTGGGCGGAGACGAGCACCTTGCCGTACACGTTCAGCGGTCCCGAGGTCAGCAGCACGAGCGCGGCGGCCCCGAGCAGGAGCTGCAGGCTGCGTCCACGCGGACGCGGCGGGGCGCTCGGCCTCCACCACAGCAGCAGCAGGACGCAGGCGAGCGCCGCCCCGAAGGGGTCCGGGCGCCACTGCCCGAGCACGGTGACGAGGTCCGGGGCGGGAGGCAGGGGGTAGCCGGTGAGCGTGCCGGCGGTGCCCGCCGGCGGGGTGCCCTCCTCCGCGGGCGGCGGGGAGGAGCTCATCGCCGCGGCGAGCGCGACGGCGAGCCCCATCAGCGCCAGCTCGAGCAGGGCGAGGCGCCGGTAGGTCCCCAGCGCCCGGCGCCCCTCGGAGTCCGTGCCGAGCCCGGTGGCGAGCTGGCGGCGCTGGAGCGCGCCGAGCAGGCCCAGGAGCAGCAGCACCACGGCCTTGCCGAGCCCGATCTGCACGTACGCGCTGGTGAGGAGCTCCGCGGGGGTGTTCATGCGCACCACGAGCGCGAGCACCCCGCTCAGCGCCAGGGCGATCCAGCAGATCAGCGCGAGATGGGAGTAGCCGCGCAGCACGCGCACGTCGTCGCGGCTGCGATCGGTGAGCACCTGCAGCACGGCGAGGCCGCCCAGCCAGATCCCCACCGCCAGCAGGTGCACGAGCATCGTGGAGGTGGCGATCTCGTGGGTCTCGTCGCCCGCGGCGTGCCCGGTCATCGCGGCGGAGAAGGCGACGACGGAGGAGAGGACCGCGACGGCGCGGGCGAGACCGGCGGAGGTGCCGAGCACGGCGACGGTGGTGGTCGCCGCGGCGGCCAGCAGCCCGCACAGGAGCCAGACGCCGAGCTCCGTGGCGAGGAACACCCCGAGGTCGGAGCCGAAGCGCGGCGAGCCGACGGGCTGCCCGGTCGCGATCGCGTACGAGAAGGTGAGGGAGGCGCCGCGGGCGAGGGTGGTCGCCGCGGCGGCGCCCGCGGCGATGCCGAGGGCGCGGGTGCGGTCGGCCTCCTC
>NZ_KV788772.1:0-4481 GCF_001807385.1 Brachybacterium sp. HMSC06H03
GGCCGGATCGGGGCCGCCGGGCGGGGCGTCGTGCTCGAGGGCGGTGGCGGCGGCATCCAGGTCGGCGGCGGCCCGGGCGCAGCCCGTGCGTCGGGCGATGTACCCGGCGACGCTCTCCCCGGGGGTCCGCTCGTGCTCCTGCGGGAGCCAGCCCACGAAGGCGTCCGACGGGGAGAGCGTCAGTCCGCCCTGCTGTGGGGCGGCGGCGCCGGCGAGCAGGCGCAGCAGCGTCGACTTCCCGGCGCCGTTCGCGCCGACCACGCCGATCACGTCCCCGGGGGCGATGGTGAGGTCGAGACCGTCGAAGAGGACGCGGTGGCCGTACCCTCCGGCGAGGTCATGGGCGACGAGGGTGGCGGTCATCCCGGCATTCTCGCACCTGCCCGAGCGGCTGCTCCGCAACGCCGTGTGACGGCATGGGTCAGCACCCTGGCCCCGGCGGTGCACGGGACCCTAGGGTCAACCATCACCATCCGTGAGTACCGAGAAAAGGACACCTATGACCGCGCTCGCCGAGCTCCGCGCCCGCTTCGCCCCCGTCATCGAGACCATCGCCCAGGGGACCCTGGAACGGGAGCGCGAGCGCACCCTGCCCCACGGCGCCGTGCGCGCCCTGGCCGAGGCCGGCTTCGGGACCGTGCGCGTGCCGGTCGAGGCGGGTGGCTTGGGTGCCACCTTCGGGCAGCTGACCTCGCTGCTGGTGGACCTGGCCGCAGCCGATGCGAACCTCCCCCAGATCTGGCGCGGGCACATCGCCTTCGTGGAGGACCTCCTGGTCACACCGCACGCCGAGTTCCGGCAGCGATGGCTGCGACGGATCGCCGACGGGGCGGTGATCGGGAACGCCTGGTCGGAGATCGGCTCCGTGGAGCGAGGCTCCCAGGGCACGAAGGTCGCGGTCGAGGGCGAGCACGCCGAGGTGACGGGCCGGAAGTTCTACACCACCGGCTCCTACTTCGCCGACTACTCGGATACCCTGGTCGAGGCGGCCGACGGGTCCCAGCACATCGCCGTGGTGCCGTTGGTCCAGGCCGCGGTCACGCGCAGCGACGACTGGGACGGGTTCGGGCAGAAGCTCACCGGGACCGGCACGGTCGTCTACGACCGCGCGCGGCTCGACGCCCAGGACGTCATCCCCTTCGAGGACCGGTTCGGCTACCAGACCGCCGTGTACCAGCTGGTGCTGATCGCCGTGCACGCCGGGATCGCCGCGGCCGTGCGCGAGGACGCCACGGCGGCGGTCGCGGCCCGCACCCGCACCTACAGCCATGGCAACGCCGACCGGGTGCGGGAGGATCCGCAGATCCTGCAGGTGCTCGGCGAGATCTCCGCAGTCGCCGCGACCGCGGAGGCGCTGGCGGGCCAGGTGGCGGAGGCGATCGAGGAGGCCGCCCGCGCTGCGGGTGCCGGCGGCGAGGAGGAGCGCTCCGCCCTGGTGGCGGCGGAGCTCGCCTCTGCCCGAGCCCAGGTGGTCACCTCCCGCTTGGTGCCGGAGGCGGCGACGCGGCTGTTCGACGCACTCGGGGCCTCGGCCGTGCGCGAGACCTCGGCGCTGGATCGCCATTGGCGCAACGCCCGCACGGTCGCCTCCCACAACCCCTGGGTATACAAGGCCCGCGAGATCGGCGCCTTCGAGGTCAACGGCACCGAGCCGGGATACCAGTGGTCCATCGGCACCGTGGGGTCGCGGGAGGACGCCTCGGCGCCCGTCCACGCCTGAGTCAGCCGCCCTGCGCGTCGACGGCCTCGAGGTCGTCCTCGGTCTCGAGCACCACACCGCGGCGGATCGAGATGGTGACGGCCACCGCGATCGCGAGGATCGCGACGGCGGCGATCGCGTAGCGCAGCGGATCGGCCTGGCGACGAGCGTGACCGCGTAGGACTCGAAGAGGTCCGCGGCCATGCCGGCGCAGTCGCCGACGTTGTCGCCCACGTTGTCGGCGATGGTCGCGGCGTTGCGGGGGTCGTCCTCGGGGATGCTCTGCTCGACCTTGCCCACGAGGTCGGCGCCGACGTCGGCCGCCTTGGTGAAGATCCCGCCGCCGACGCGCATGAACATCGCGACCATCGCGGCGCCGAAGCCGAAGCCCTCGAGCACGAGCGCGGCGTCCCCGCGGAAGAGCAGCACGACGGCGCCCGCGCCGAGGAGGCCGAAGCCGATCGTCGCCATGCCGACGCAGGCGCCGGTGCGCACCGCGATCAGCATCGCGGGATCGCGGCCGGCCTCGTGCGCGGCGGCGGCGACGCGCACGTTCGCGCGCACGGCGAGCCACATGCCCAGGTAGCCGATGAGGCCGGAGAACGCGGCGCCGACGAGGAAGGCGACCGAGCGGGCTCCGCGCAGCAGCATCCCCTCGGTCCCCTCGACGCCGTGGGTGGGCAGGAGCAGCAGCAGGAAGGCGATGACGGCGAAGATGCCGAGCGTGCGCAGCTGGCGACGCAGGTAGGCGACCGCCCCCTCCTGCACGGCGCCTGCGACCTCGTCCATCGCGTCGGTGCCGGTGCGGGCGCGCAGCACCTCGGCGCGGAAGCGCAGCGCCATCGCGATCGCGATCAGGGCGATCACCACGATCACCCCCCGTGGTGAGACTGCCCAGGGAGAGCGTGATGGGATCGGGGTTCATGAGGTCCTCCGCACGTCGTCGTGTTCCGGGGTCCTTCCAGGTGCCGGAACACTAGCCCGTCGCCGGGCCGACGTACAGACCAGTGGGTGGGGAGGGGCCGGCCCCGGCAGGCGGGCCTCAGCCCTGCAGTCCCGCGGCGACCTCCTCGAGCGCGGCGGCGCTCGCGCGCAGCTTCTCCAGCTCCTCGGCGGAGAACGGCGTCTCCCGGATCGGCCGGGCGCCGGCGGAGCCGACGACGCTCGGCACCGACAGCGCGACGCCGTCGACGCCGTGGAAGTCGGAGAGCACGGTGGCGACGTTCAGCACGGCGTTCTCGTCCGCCAGTATCGCCTCGACGATGCGCGCGCTGGACAGGCCGATCGCGTAGTTCGTCGCCCCCTTGCCCTGGATCACCTTGTAGGCAGCCTCGCGGACGTCCACGGCGATGCGGTCGAGCTCCTCGAGGGTGAACAGGGGCGCCCCGTCCTCCCCGCGCCACTCGAGGATCGGGACGGTGCTGATGCGGGCGTCGGACCACAGCGGGAACTCGGTGTCGCCGCGCTCGCCGACGATCTGGGCGTGGACGGAGGTGGGCGCCACGCCGGTGCGGCGCGCGATCTCCCAGCGCAGGCGCGAGGTGTCCAGCACGGTGCCGGAGGCGAACACCCGCTCGGGTGGCAGTCCCGAGGCCTCGTGGGCGAGCATGGTGAGGACGTCGCAGGGATTGGTGACGATGACGATGATCGCGTGCGGGGCGACCTCGAGGACGTCCCGCACGATCGAGCCGACGATCTTCGCGTTGGTCGCGGCGAGCTCGATGCGCGTCTGACCGGGCTTCTGCTTGGCGCCGGCGGTGATCACCACGACATGGGAGCCCTCGGCGACGCCGATGTCGGAGCCGCCGATGATGTCGCTGGCGCGGGTGAACAGGGTGCCGTGGGCGAGGTCGAGCACCTCGGCCTCGGTCTTCGCGGCGTCGATGTCGTACAGGGCGACGTGGCGGGCGGAGCCGCGGATGAGCGAGGCGTAGGCGACGCTCGAACCGACGGCGCCGGCCCCGATGACGGTGAGCTTCGAGTTCTCGATCATGCGGTCGTCCGTTCCACGCCGAGCTCCTCGGCATGGGTGCTGATGGTCCCGGCGAGGGCGAGGTCGCGGGAGGTCACCCCGCCCACGTCGTGGCTCGAGAGGGTCACGGTGACCTCGGGATAGGTCAGGAGGATGTCGGGATGGTGGTTCGCCGCCTCGGCGGAGACGCCCACGCGGTTCACGAACGCGAGCCCGGTCGCGAAGTCGCCGGTGTCGAAGCGTGCGGTGAGGGCTTCTCCCTCCTGGTGCCAGCCGGTGAGTCCGGCGTCGGCGATCTGCTCGGGGGTCAGGGTCTGCTTCGGATCAGCCATAGCCCCATCGTGCCCCGTCCGCGGCCGGACGGCCAGGGGAGCGAGCCCGGTCCGGCCCGCGTACCCGGCGTCCGTGATCGTCCGCGCAACGCGGCACACCGGCGAGGACGGCAGACTGGGGGCATGGACGACCTGCTCGTGGCCCCGGGACCGGGCGCACCCCGCGGCCTGCGCATCCCCGCCGCGGAGCTGGTCGAGCAGTTCTCCCATGCCTCCGGGCCGGGCGGTCAGGGAGTGAACACCGCCGACTCGCGGGTCCAGCTGAGCCTGGACCTCGCCGCCACCTCGGCCCTGGACGAGGTCCAGCGTGCCCGCGTGCTCGAACGTCTCGCGACCCGCCTCTCCGGCACGGTCCTCACCGTCACCGCCTCCGAGCAGCGCTCGCAGCACCGGAACCGTCGGGCGGCGCGCGAGCGGCTCGCCGCGCTGCTGCGCAAGGCTGTCGCCCCGGCGGTGCCGCGTCGGGCGACCCGGCCGA